>JAICRQ010000035.1 GCA_025966435.1 Anaerolineales bacterium
ACATCGTCTGGCAGAAATCAACACGCGCGAAATCCTGGTCATGGTTCCGTTGATGGCACTCATCTTATGGATCGGCATCTGGCCTGCATGGATCCTAAATGTAATCAACAAAGCTGTAGTCATGCTGTTCTAAGAGGTTGAGGATGAATTTTCCCGTTCTGAGTGTCATCACGTTTACCCCGGTTGTGGCAGCGGTCTTGATTTTACTGATACACGCCGAGCGCAAGAATGAAACCCGCGCGGTGGCGCTCGCCGCGGCGGTCTTTGCTCTCATTCTCTCCTGTTGGGTATATTTCGGTTACGATCAGGCAGCGGGCGGATATCAATTCATCGAACAATACAACTGGCTTCCAGCGCTGGGCATTAGCCTGTATTTTGGCGTGGACGGCATGAGCACCCCACTCATTCTGCTGACAGGTGTGGTCATGTTCACAGGCGTACTCATCTCGTGGGGAGATGACCACCCACATGTGATGGCGGGCATCCAGGACCGCCCGCGCGAGTTCTTTGCCTTCTTGTTCATCCTTGCCTGGGGCGTGTTTGGGGTGTTTGTTTCGCTGGATTTGTTCATGTTGTTTTTCTTTTATGAGATCGCTGTATTTCCGATGTACTTGCTCATCGCCATCTGGGGCTGGGTGGTTACTCGCGAATACGCCGCAATGAAGTTGACGCTCTATCTGTTTGTGGGTTCGGTGATTTCTCTGGTCGGTGTGCTGGTAATGTACTGGGTGCAATATCAGAACACGGGCGTTCTCAGTTTCGACATGCTCGCTATGGAGAGCGCCGGTTTCTCAAAGACCTTCCAGGATATCTGGTTCCTGCCGGTCTTCTTGGGTTTTGCGGTGCTGGCAGGCATCTGGCCGTTCCACAACTGGTCGCCAGATGGGCACGTCGCTGCACCTACCGCGGTCTCGATGTTCCATGCGGGTGTGCTCATGAAGCTCGGCGCGTTCGCCGCGTTGCGGGTCGGTATTATGCTGCTGCCGCAAGGCGCGCAGACCTGGTCCTGGCTGATCATGCTCATCGCAGCAGTGGCAGTAGTGTATGGCGCGTACATTGCCTTCGTGCAGGTGGACTTCAAATACATGGTGGGGTTTTCGTCCGTGTCGCATATGGGATTGGTGATCCTTGGCTTTTCCACCTTGAACCGGCAAGGGTTGCTCGGCGCGGGCTTGCAGATGTTCTCGCATGGCGTGATGACGGCGCTCTTCTTTGCGGTCGTCGGGATGATCTATGACCGGGCACATACCCGGCAAATCCCCGAGCTGGGTGGGATGAGCCGGATCATGCCCTTCGCGACAGTCGGGTTTATCATCGGCGGGCTCGTCTCGATGGGCATGCCTCTCTTTTCCGGCTTTGTGGCGGAATTCCCCATCTTCATGGGCGTGTGGAATGTACAGTGGCTGGTGGCGGTGATCGCCAGCATCTCGATCGTCATCACAGCTGCTTATATCATGCGCAACATCCGCCAGGTCTTCTTTGGCGAATTACCCGAGAAATTCGAGGGTCACCTCACGGATGTGACTGCCCTGGATAAGGTTGCTATCGCGACCCTGTGTTTATTCATGATCGTGATCGGCTTATTCCCTAACTTCATGGTTCCCATCGTGGAAGAGGGTGTCGAGAACGTCCTGCGCCTGCTTCAGGGAGGAGCATAATGTTTACATCAACAGCGATCGCCTCCATTCTCCCCGAGATCCTGATTCTGCTCGTTGGAATGCTGCTACTGGTCGTGGAGCCGTTCTGGAAGGAAGAACAGCGTCGCAATGCCGGCTGGCTGACGGCGGGTGGATTGTTACTCTCTCTGATCCTCAGCCTGCTGTTTGGTCAGCCTGGCGAACCGGTCACAACGCTTGGGGGCATGGTCCGTTTTGACTGGCTGGGATTTTTCTTCAAACTGCTATTCATGTTTGCTGGTGTGGCAACCTCACTCCTCCTGATGGATAATAAGAAAGTGGGGGACCGCGGGGAAGCCTATCTCCTGCTCCTGGCTTCGCTGATTGGCATGAACCTGATGGCTGCCTCCGCGGACCTGATCATGCTCTATCTGGCAATCGAGACGACTTCGATACCTCTTTATGTGCTTTCCGGCTTTATGCTGGCGAATGAGAAATCGACGGAAGCTGGATTCAAGTATCTGCTCTTCGGCGCACTGACCTCGACGATCATGCTCTACGGTTTCAGCCTGCTCTTCGGTTTCGCCGGGACGACAAATCTCTATGAACTGGTTGACCTGTTTAATGGAGGGACGCTGTCCCCTTTTGTTGCCCTTGGTGTGCTGGCACTCATTCTTGTGGGGCTGGGTTTCAAGGCATCGGTGGTGCCGCTCCATTTCTGGGCGCCGGATGTGTATGAAGGCGCGCCAACGCCGGTCGCGGGATTTTTATCCACGGCGTCCAAGGCGGCAGGCTTTGCAGTCCTTGTGCGTTTGTTCTTCGTAATTTTTCCTGATCCGCAAGTGGAGCTCGCACGTGGATGGGCAATCGCAATTGCGATCATTGCGGTCATCACAATGACCGTTGGGAATCTGCTGGCGTTGCCTCAGACCAATATAAAGCGCCTGATTGCATACTCTTCAATAGCGCATGCTGGGTATGCGCTCATTGGTGTAGTTGCCCTTACACAGTTAGGCGCGGCGAGCGTGGTCTTTTATCTGGCTGCTTATATTGCAACTAACCTGCTCGCTTTTGGGATCGTGATGGCGTTCAGCCGTGTAACCGGACTGGAAGATCTGAAGGACTATGCCGGGATGAGCCGCCGTTCGCCCTGGCTGGGACTGATGATGCTATCTGCGTTTCTCTCTCTGGCTGGGATGCCGCCCTTCGCAGGGTTTGTAGCGAAGATCTTTGTCTTCGCGGCAGGTATTCAGGCGGGGTACGTCTGGCTGGTGATCGTGGGCATCATCAACTCGATCATCGGCGTGTACTACTATCTCAATGCGTTGAAATATGTCTACCTGTATCGCATGCCGGACCAGGATGAGGAGAATCATCCCATACCGATGACCCGTCCGTATGCGATCGCGCTGGCGGTGCTGACCCTTGGAGTGATCCTGATCGGCACAATTTTCGCTCCCTGGTTTAGCTGGTCGGACGCGGCGGCGTTGAACTTGTTTTAGTTCGCTCTCGGTTCGCCCGCAGCTCAACTGCGGATAGAAGAAGGTAGATAAAGGGCTTTGGTAAAATTATCGAAGCCCTTTCCTTGTACTTCCATGACGAATCAAAAATCACTTCAACACATTTTTGCAGAGCTGCCGCTGCCGTTTTGCATGGTGAATATCCCTGATATTCCGATCACAGGGATTGTCATCGACAGCCGCGCGGTCCAACCGGGCGATCTATTCGTCGCGATGAAAGGTAGTTCTAGCGACGGACACGATTACATCCCGAAAGCGATCGAGAACGGTGCCGTGGCGGTTGTTGGAGAACGAAACGTAGCACAGGTTGGTAACCTGCCGTATATTCAATTAGAAAACCCGCGACGCGCTCTCACGTGGATCGCTGCCTCGTTCTACGACTGGCCTGGTCGTAAGCTGACCGTCATTGGCGTGACCGGCACAGACGGCAAGACCACAACGACGAATCTGATTTATCAAATCCTTCTCGCTGCAGGGCTCAAAGCTGGGATGATCTCGACAGTCAATGCAGTGATCGGTGATGAAGTGCTGGATACAGGCTTCCACGTGACGACTCCCGATGCACACGATGTTCAGCGGTATCTGGCACAGATGGTGGCGGCGGGGTTAACTCATGTTGTATTGGAGACAACCTCACATGGCTGGTCTCAATACCGTGTAGATGCCTGTGAGTTCGACATCGGTGTGGTCACCAACATCACTCACGAACACATGGATGAACATGGCTCCTATGAAAACTATCGGGCAGCAAAAGCCAGACTGTTCTCCAGCCTGGAGATCACTTCTGAAAAGCCACAAGGTAACTCGCGTTTGGGCGTGATCAATCGTGATGACGATAAATCCTTTGACTTCCTGAATGAGTTTATAAAAGTTAGGAAATTGAATTACGGGTTGCGTGAAGCTTCTGATGTTCGCGCGGTAGATGTAGAGTATAGTCCATCTGGCATCCATTTCACCGCGCGAAGCCGGGATTTCAGCATCCCGGTTTCGAGTAAGTTAGTTGGTGCGTATAACGTTTCGAATTGCCTCGCCGCGCTGACCGCGACCGTGTATGGCTTGAAGCTCAACCCCGAGGTCGCCGCGCAAGGGATCGCGGCGCTGGACGGAATCCCAGGACGAATGGAGCGCATTGATATGGGACAAGACTTCACGGCGATTGTGGATTTTGCTCATACGCCGAATGCGCTAAAGGTTTCGTTGGAAGCCGCTAGAGAGATGCTCCACCGTGGAGGGCAACCGCGTATCATAGCTGTCTTTGGCTCTGCTGGTCTTCGCGATAAAGCCAAGCGGCGCATGATGGCGGAGATCTCTGCGGAACTGGCGGACCTCACGGTGTTGACTGCAGAAGATCCACGCACCGAGTCGCTCGATGGAATCCTCGAGGAAATGTCAGCTGGCGCAAGGTCCAGGGGTGGGCGTGAGGGCGAGACATTTTGGCGCGTGCCCGATCGCGGCGAAGCCATCCGCTTTGCGTTGCGCCTCGCTCAGGAAGGTGATATTGTCCTGGCTTGTGGGAAGGGGCATGAACAGTCCATGTGCTTTGGCGGACGTGAACATTTATGGGACGACCGTACCGCGATGCGCGCGGCGTTGAGCGAACTGCTGGGAGTCCAAGGACCCCCAATGCCGTATCTTCCTACACAGAATACGAGCGAAGAGGAATGGTTGAAATGGAAGTAAAACCCGTTGTGTTGACCGGTAAACACGTGCGCTTGGAATCGATGACCGAAGATCATATCGATGCCCTGGCGGAAATTGGTGTGGGGCAGCCATTCTGGCATTTTATGCTGTACGGGGATATGAACTCTGTCGACGATATGCGAAACTGGGTTTTGGATATTCTCTCTCGAGCAGAGAAGGGTACAGATCTGCCCTTTGTAGCCGTTCACTTAGAGTCGGGCCGCTTGGCGGGCGCTACCCGTTACCTGAATATTATGCCGAAGGATCGTGGACTCGAGATCGGCGGCACGTGGTATGGATCGGAATTCCAGCGGACTGTCGTTAACACAGAATGCAAGTATTTACTTCTCAAACATGCATTCGAAACACTGGGATGTATTCGCGTCCAATTGAAAACAGACTTAAGAAATGAACGTTCTCAGAAGGCCATCGAGCGTATCGGCGCGGTGAGGGAAGGTGTGCTTCGTAATCACATGATTCTGCCCGATGGACACTATCGCCATTCGGTGTTCTACAGCATCCTAGATACGGAATGGCCCGATGTGAAGAAACGTTTGGATGAGATGATGGAGAGATAGGCTTATTGATTTTTCCGTTTTTGTTCCAATGCCTGCTTACGCAAATACGCCAGTAAGGGCCGAACCGATGCTGGTGCAGTAATATCGTTCATCCATAAAGTAATTTGCCTCGAGCCTTCAGAGAGCGTAAGGCGATAAGAAATCACATCTGCGCGACCAATCGCCGAATTCGAGTTTGTGTCGTCTTGTTCGAGATCGAAAACCCCGGAGCTTTCCACTAACATTTCTAGTTCCGTTGCCTGATCTTCCGACATCGTATTGGTATCGGCGCGGTATGTCAGTTCCTGATTGACAACCCCTCCGGAAGTTGCAAAGTCAACCTGCATATTTATGTACTCCTTTTATTTCTCAACGTACTTGAATTTCATCTGCGCTCGTTGGCGTAGATGTGGTCGGGGTGGGTATAACTCTCAAGCATGACTTCCGTTTCATATTGCATACCGATTTTTTTTGCCACCTGAATGGAAGGGGCATTGGAGGGATCGATGATGGCAATCAGCCGCTGGATGCCAAGGGTCGTAAATGCAAAGGTACGCACGGCGCTGGCAGCTTCGGTTGCATAGCCGTGCCCCCACGCGGAACGCCTCAGGCGATAACCAATTTCCACTTCCGGATGCCCGTTTACATCCGGAAAGTAAAACAAACCGCAATATCCGATGACATCCCAGCTTTTACTTTCAACCACAGCATACGGACCAAAGCCCCACGTCTGGTAGTAACGTTCGAGGCAGGTATGCAGCCAGCCCTGTACCCATTCCTTGGTTTGCACGCCATCACTAAAACGCATCACCTCCGGGTCACAAAAGACCTGATGCATCGCTTCCGCATCCAGGATATGGAAGTGGCGCAAAATCAAACGTTCTGTGCTTGCAATGTAATGATTGTTCATCACCAGTTGTGCCGATCCTTTCACGAACTGACCAAAACGATTGCTTCGCCTTCTAATACGACTTTGCCGTCTTGATTTTTACAGAACGTTGCCAGGGTGACGATCGGTTTGTCTGGGCGGATGCTTTTCACTTCGACTATCGTTGTAATCGTGTCACCAGGGAACACAGGAGCTTTGAACTGAAGCGTCTGGCTGAGATACACGGTGCCGGGACCGGGCAGGTCATTCGCAAGGGTAGCAGAGATCAACCCGGCGGCGATCATCCCGTGGGCAATGCGGCGACCGAAGCGTGTGGTCCGTGCGTAGGCATCATCCAGATGGACAGGATTGTGGTCGCCGCTGAGATCGGCGAAGAGGCGAATCATCTCGTCGGTGATCGTAGTGGTGCGGGTGGCTGTAACACCAGGATTAAGAGAGGGCATGGGTTTCTCCTTGTGAATTTTTGAGCCTTGCGAAGGTTTTCTCACGACGGATGCTAAGGTTTATCCAACCTTTGCAAGGCTATTGAGAATCCAGCGTCAATATATATTCCTCAATATTCCTGCCGAAGATCTCGGAGAAGAACCGGTCTTCGCCTGCAATGGTAAACCCGCACTTTTCCAAAACCCGCCTGGACCCAATATTGTGTTTCGCAACGTGAGCATAGAGCGGTCGCGTCTCGATCTCTCTCAGGAAATCCTCGAGTGCCTTCGTAGCAATTCCCTTTCCCCAGTATTCCTTTCCAAGCCAGTAGCCCACCTCGCGTTCACCGAGTTGCTCGAAGCAAACAATATTCCCGGCGACTTCTCCATTAAAGAGTATCGCCTTGAGCTGGACAGCTTCATCCGCCATGATCCTGGTCCAATGTGCCATGAATGCCTCCCGACCGCGAGAGGGGAAGTCAGCCATCTGAGTCGCTTCGGGGTCGATCTGTTGCTCATAGAAGATAGGGAGGTCAGCTTCCGTGACATCGCGGAGTCGGATTTCATCGGGCATACGGATTTCTTTCCTGATTAATTATACGAGAGTGTTTGCAATGAAACAATCGCAAGCTAAGGCTCCGTCTGAGTCGATGTGCGCGGGGAAGAAACGCGGCTGAGGAGGAAGATCCCAAGCGCGCTGGTCAGCCCGATGAGCAGACCTCCAATCCAGATGGCGCGCGGCGCGATGTTATCGTTGAGGAAACCGCCGATGATGGGGGAAAGGGTCCGCGCTATGCCCCAGCCCAGCCAGTGCATGGACATATACCTGCCGCGCAAGTCCGCGGGTGCGATGTCTGCCACGTACGTGCTGGCGGTAGGGACGAGGGTGAGCTCGCCAAACGTAAGGATCACCATGCTCAGCCAGAAGCCCCAGAAGCCGCTCATCAGCGCGACACTGCCTACGCCGAGTGCGTAGATGACCATTGCGGCGCCGAGAACAGGCAGCGTGGGATGCTGCCGTGTGATATTCGTGACCCAATATTGCACAAAGACGCACATGACTGCATTCGTGGTGGGAATCCAGCCATAAAGAGCTTCCGGGATTCCGAAATTGGTCTTGGTATACACCGGCATGAGAATCCATAACATGGTCGGCGCGATCAGACCGAGGCTGATCATCCCCACGAATGCCATGTAATTTTTATCGCGCAGCACATAGCTATATCCCTCGGCTGGTGAGGTGGGAATGCTGCTATCCGCGCTGGGCTTCACCAGCGTTTCGCGTGCCAGGAAGAAAAGTAACACGCTATAGCTTAAGAATCCTATTCCCGCGCAAATAAACGCAAGGTCATAAGACCGCGTAGCGAGAAACCCGCCAATGGCAGGACCCAGCGCGAACGCGGCATTATGGGCAATGCGGTTAATGGCATAAGCATCGGTCCGCTTTTCGGAGGGGACCATATCTGCAAGCATGGCATCTGCGCCTACCTGATAAAGCGGGTTGGACAAACCGACCAGGATCATCAACCCGACGAACTGCGGGTACGTTTCCGCTCGCATGAGCAGGAAGTAAGCAATGCCGTTTAATGTGAGACTGAAATTCATCACTACTTTGCGCCCCACCTTGTCGGCAAGAGTTCCGGCGATGAGTGATGCAAGAATTCCTGTCCCGGCGTTGATCGAGATCAACGTAGCGACGGTACTGAGAGGCAGGTCCAGTTTGCCGCTGGCGTAGATCAATAGAAAGGGCCAAATCATGCTTCCGCCCGCCGTCGCCAGGACAATGCCGAAAATCATCAGCCAGTACTGGCGCGGATACTCGTGATAGAGGTATCTCAACCTGTTAATGAGTTTCATTATTGGAAGAGTATTTGTCTTAACTCTCGAATATGGCCACGGCTCGCACCGGGGAACCGGTGCCGCCGCGGATCTTAAGCGGCAGACCAATAAAGCGAAAGCGCCCTCGACCAATCAACAGGTGTAAATTGATCATGTTTTCGTAGTGTGTAAAACCCATCTCCCCACAAATATGATGGACTTGTTTGTTGGAAACCTTCAGAACTCCCGGCGCCATGGTTTCAACGCCGAACGCTGCGATCTTTTGCGCGCCCAGCCAGCGCGCCGCGTCCGTGCTGATGCCGGGTCCGTGATGCCAATCCTGCGTGCCGAACGCGCGCCGGTAGTGATCCGTATACAGGAGGACGGTATCTCCCGGTTTGATCTGAAGCTTTGCGGTGGCGAGAGCGTCTTCCAGATCCGCAGGCTCGATCAACTCGCGCAGACCTTTATGGGATAGGTCCAAACAGATGCCCTCGGTATAGAACATCCTGAGAGGCATGGTATCAACCGACAGACCGCGATACTGGCGCGCCATGTGGTTGATAGCGTCTACGTGTGTCCCGGTATGTTCGCCCATTTCCAGCCGGTTCACGGCGGGAGAAATGATGTCCGAGTCCACAATACCATCCCATTCTTCATGAGATACGTGCATCGTGATGTTTACTTCGGGCATGTCCGGGAAGACTGGCATACCTGTGAAAATTTCCTGACTCAGATCGATGATGTCAACCATAGCTCTTACTGTTCCGAGTTTGAATAGTTGCAGTATTTGTCAAATGTGTCATTTTGGACGCGACGGTCTCCAGTGACAACGGCGTAAACTCTGTACAATCCACGCCTACATCAAAAGACAACCCAATGCCTTTGAGTTTTCCATGGCTGTGACCGAACAGATGCCAGGCGCCATGATTCGACCGGTCCCAAACCTGCATGGAATAATGGCACAAAACAATTACCTGCGGAGATGACCCAGCAACGAGTTCCGGAAATTCCAGAGATACAAGAGGTGCAATCACCTGGACTTTTTCATCCGCTACAAAATCCTTCAGCCAGGGTTGGTCATGGCTGCCGGGAAGGATCTTTATGTGTCCATGCAACTGGCTTGCCCATTTTCTGAAATGATGAATATCGTCCAGCGTAAAGTCTCCGAGGTGGTAGACCGTATCCTCATCGGTCACGATGCGATTCCACGTTTCGACCATGAGTGCATTCATCTCATCCACGCTCTTAAATGGACGGTTGAAATATGAAATAGCATAGGTATCGTCGAAATGCGTATCGGAGGTGAAAAAGGTTTGCATAGACGTAACCAGTCGCGTTACTCACCGTTTTCTGAATTCTCGGCTGCCTGAAATAAGGTGATCTGCATCCCGTCCGGGTCTTGCAGGCGCACGTTAGTATCACCCCATGGAGTTTGAATGGGCTCGTGAACCAATGTCGCGCCGTGTGCGAGTAACCGTTCCATAGCCACGTTCAAGTCCGGTACTTGCAGCGCAAAGCGGATCTGTCCGCTCACGCGCCGCCCGGCTTCCAATTGGTCGATGACATCCGCCTGCCGCTCGTCAAACAGCTCGAGCGTGGCTTTGCCCATATCGAGAATGAGCGCCTTGCCTCCATCGTTGTTCCAGATGGCGGCGGGTTCGATTCCCAGTCCATCACAATAGAACTTAACCAGGCGTTCGTAATCCGCAGTTGTTAGGGCGACGCGCAATTCAAGGATAGGATGGTTTGAATTGGACATGGGAGGCAATTCCTGTAAACGTGGGAGAGTTCTTGCATTATAAGCGAGTGGGTAAATCAGTGCAGAATCGTGAACGTGCACTAAAACCTCTTAAGCTGGACCGAGGACTTGCTTGATGAGTTTGAAACTCGCTTGCAACGTCTTTCCGTGGGTGTCGTAATGGGGGTCAAACGAAGCTATCGTTGCTGAAGTGATCTTCAGGTTTTCCTGGATGGATTGGATTGCCTCGCTTACGTCCTCAACACTGAGTCCGCCTTCCGTTAGCCAGCCATTGGCAGGCGTCTCTTTTGGATCGAGCGCATCCAAATCAATATGTATATGAGCCTTCTCTACATTGCGCAGGAATTCGGGCATGGCTGAATCCATAGCTGCCTGCATTCCTGTTTGCTCAACAGAGGCGGCATCCAGCACCGCGGCACCTGTTTGTTCCAGCATTTCTCTTTCCCCCGAATCGAAATCGCGGCCGCCAATATGTAAAATGTTCGCGCCGGGAAGGGGACGAAAACCTGGGATAAACAGGGCAAGTTTCTTCCAGCATTGCCCGGTGGCAATTGCCAGACCCATTCCATCCAGAAAGCCCGTGGTCGTGGTTTCGGGTGTATTAAACTCTCCGTGCGCGTCGAACCAGATAACACCCAGTCGATCTGTTCGCGCGCCGGCAATTACGCCGACGGTGGCGCCGCAATTGCCGGACAATATCAATGGGAATTTGCCGTGGTCTCTGGCTTGCGTGACTCGCTTGGAAAGCGAGGCGTATAACGCAAATTGCGTCTGCACCTCTGCCCGAAACTCAGCTTCAAATTCGACTGGTTCCACAGAGACCTCATGCCCCGCAGCTTCCAGGACTTGGGCTAAACCATTGTCGATCAAATGCTCCGGTCCGCCTCCCATACGGAGATTTCGATGCCCGGAATCGTAAGGGACCAGGATGATTTGTACTTTTCGTTTGTTCATTGTCTTATCACCTCACATATACTCTGAATAGGTCTTATACGCCAATCATTGCACATTGCACGTGTGGCTGCGGTGGAGCGCCGTCCGCACCTTACCGGGAAGCGGTTGCTTCGCCTGAGGGTTGATCCATCCGATCGTAGATTGTTCCCCTTGCAGCTGTGACCCTCGTACGAGCACTTCACTTAACCGATGATAGTGCTGGAAGAATCCGGCGCGGTCACGAAACCCGTAGCGCTTCCAAAAAACGGGATCCACATTGCGTTCCGCGCGCTGCTGGAGCCGCAGCATTACAGCCTGGAGATCGCTTTGCGACAGGCTCACCTCATCCATGCCGACGATGAGGATGTTACTACGGTTGGAGAGGAATTGGCCCAGCTTGCTGCATATCGCATCCGTGAGACGTTCTGCCTCGATGGGACTACCATTATCAAATGAGAGAGTTGCTTCTCTTGGGAGCGCCCGCAGCCGCGTCACCTCGACCATAAAGGTCAGACTGGTGGTAAAGGTGACCGCAAAGTCTGGGCTGCGTACCTGCCGATTCTGTTCGGGTTCGTAAATTACGCTGAGGGTTCGTTCCTCGAGCAGTAGGAATGCTGTCTCCAATTCCAACTGCAGGTCATAAAGGGTTTCCCGGTCCTGTGTCACCCGCAGCTTCTTGCGAATCTTGTCGCGAAACGAAGTGACAAACCCTGTGAACCGACGCGAGGACGTCAGCCAGGATTTCATCGGCGCGGTCAGTAGATGCGGTTTGCCGTCGAAGAGATAGTTGAGCAATTCATCTGTCAACATTACTGGATACGTCAGTTTTACTTACAAGGAAATGTTCAGTTAGTTTAGAGCAGCCCTCCGCACCAGCGCAGGGAGTTGCGAATCAACGATTGGAAAGAGAGATGCAGCCAAACCTCCAGGTTGTGACCGGGGGTTAGCACAATTACGCGCCCGCTGCCCTCCATCCGCCTCCATGCGCCGTGCTGTTCGCCGTGCGCAGACCTTGTAGTCATGAACACGTCTGCCTGCGAATCGTCCAGCGCCATGAAGTAATGCTCGTCTTTCAATGTAAAGGGACTGATCCCCGCAGAAAGCGGATGTTCTGCGCGAGGAATCATCGTGACCGGACACTGTTCAGGATGATGCACGAAAACACCACCTAACAAACTGCGCAGCACAGGTTTTTCCGCGTACCCCGCTGTGCCAGAGTGGATGGCAAGTAACCCGTTTCCTTTGCGCACATAATCGGCAAAGGCTCTTTGGACTGAGTCTGCCATCCAGCCAGCTTGATCCGTGGAGGAGACGTTGTCCGATTTTGTCAGTATAACCACTGGGTAATTTTTCATGATGTCCGGTAACCAATCTCGGGCATCTTCGATCCAGTCAAACGAAAATTCCGTCCCTGCCAACGCGCCCAGCCCCTCCCTCGCGATATGGGCAGGATGCCAGTGGTCGCCACAAAGAACTAAGATTTTCATTTTGCAGTTTATTTACTTACAGCGCGGATCTCCCAATCCTCCACATCTCCTTCGATGATGTGAAAAAGAGGGTGAGACTCAGGCACGTTTATGCTTTCCATGGCAAGATAACGATCAACGTCCCTTTGCTTTAACTTCTCCCGCAGGTGTTCCCACTCATACAGAAGCTGTCCTCGCGTACATGGGATCTGGTGATCTAATTTCCTTTGAACGATTTTGCCTTGCTCGAATCGATACCCACGCCTGATTGCTTCTTGATATATCCCCTCCAGATACACACCAATCGCCGCGACTGGATCTGCAGAGGAGCGGAATCTTCGCAGCTGAGGATGGTTTCGATATCCCACGGTCTCATTTTGCAATACCTTCTGGGCGAGCAACCCCTCCCTCCACACGGCTAACAGCCCCTTGGTATCCAGGTAGCAGGGGTGGAGCGTCCAGAGTCGCATCGGCTCTTAATGTACCACCAACAGAGCTACATCAACGTCGTGACCGCAGGCTGCGGAATGTGATCGAATAACGAAGCGCCTCTACAGCGGGAATGCTATGCTCCCATGCAGCGCGCGAGGCTCCACGCAACAGGTACGCCGAGCGCGGTTCGATCGTTTGTGAATAGCGTTCCCAGCCAGAGGCAACCCTCCGCCGTAGCCGGAAGATGCACGAGGAAAGAAGGGAAATACCCACCACATCCGCAAAGACTCCTTTATCGCGATGCCAGCCAATGGTGGTTCCGGGGCTGTACTCGGTCACCAGCGCGTGGGGCAGGTCGCCCTCTGTCAGACCCGCGAAGGTAGCCGCGCGTTCACGGAGTTTCTGAAGAAAGACAGGAATCTCATCAGTGGGCTGTAGTTTCTCCTGACCGAAGTCATAATGCCAGCCGTAGGAAAGTGTGCGCCGTTTGCCCACATAGCCGTGAAATTCGAATTCCTTGAGAGGAAGCTCACGAAGCCGCGCGACCAGCTCTTGCTCTTCGTCCGGCGGCAGGACCTCTGCCTGATAACGGAACCC
>JAICRQ010000579.1 GCA_025966435.1 Anaerolineales bacterium
AACCTCACGAAAGCTGATCTTTCCAAAAGTAATCTTCGTCGAGCCGACCTGAGCGGAACGAAGCTCACGAGGGCGAATCTGACGCAATCTAACCTGATGGAAGCCAGAATCATTGAGGCGGACCTGACCGGGAGTAATGTTTCACAGGCTGTGATGGGAAGCACAGTTTTTGCAAATTCAGACTTGGGCAAGGCGATAGGTCTGGAGAGCATAAGTCATCGAGGCCCTTCCCCCATTTCGATGGAGACATTTACTCTCTCCGCCGGGAAGATTCCCGAAGTCTTCTTACGCGGCTGCGGGTTAAGTGATGCAGCTATTGAATATACGAAGTTATCCGACCCTGCATTGAGCACGGATGATATCAATAAAATACTGCACAGACTCCATACTTTACGAGCCGGGCAGGCGCTGCAGATTTCTCCGCTGTTCATTTCCTACAGCGCTGCAAACAGTCAATTTGTGGAAACGGTTGGAAACCATCTGACCCAAAAAGGGATTCGATACTGGCGCGACATGCATGAGAAGAATGGACAGAGGGAAAAGCAGATCGCCTGGGCAATTCCCCAAACTTCAAAAGTGCTCTTAGTGCTTTCGGAACAAGCTATGAAAAGTGACTGGGTTGAACAGGACGTTCAGGAAGCCAGAAAGCTGGAGAAGGAAATAGGTCGCGGTGTGTTATATCCCGTTGCACTGGACGATAGCTGGAAGGACGGGCGCTCGCCGAAGACCATTGTGGAGCAGATTAAGCAGCACAGCATCCTGGATTTCTCAGATTGGAAGGATAAAAGCAAGTTTGAGAGCACGTTTCGAAAATTGCTTGATGGGCTGGAATTATTTTACAGAAAATAATTTATGGTGAGTAAGAGTAACTTTACATAATAAAAATGCCCGAAGGATCGGGCATTTTTTGATCACGCTTTCACAACTGGAGTCGCTTTACGCACAAAACGGCAAAACGTTTGTTTTCCTTAATGGAAAGAGAGACGACAGATAAGGGGTAAACGAACTGTCACTGCGCTCGGTGACGAACTTCTGGGCATACAGCCAACGGACCCAATCATGGATCAGTGTGTAATGGCTGATGACGACCCGGGTATGCTCCTCCCCTTCATTGGGACCGTCGGACAGATTGTTGATATATAAACGCACATGATCGGGGGTGAGATCCTTTACCTGAATATTGCCTGTAAACTCGATGAATAAGCCCAGCACATCACGGTAGGCATTCAGTCGTTGTGCATCCAGGCCAGCCACCTGACAATCGAACAGGAAGATATTCCTTGCATTGCTCAGAAATTCCTCTTTAATAGATTCGAGTTTCATGGTAACCTCCGATAAGAATTTTAGCACAAATGTTCTATATTTGTGTTAAAATTTGTTTCGTTGGTCCCGATTCTAGTTCACGTGGTTTGAGGCCACGCGAGAGGTAACATGACAATCTATATATGGAAGTTCAATACGATTCCGGACGCTAGGGATGTTGAATGTTTTATCGATGCGCAGATGCCTTTGTTTTCGCGCTATGCAGATGACCTTACAGGGGGAGATGGCGAGCCGGTTGTGGACCTGATGCGGGTCGAACACAACTGCGGCGCAGTTAACCTGGAATTTCAGCTGAATGGCATCGAGGGGCAAAGCAGCGACGTCTTTTGTTTCCCTGGTTATTACCCGGGCGACATGGACGATGAAGGCAATCCCCTTTTCAACTATTGTGACACCGGTGGGCATTTTTACGGAAAGATCATCAGCAAGATTTTAGATCGCGCCCAACGTGTATTTGATATGGAGATCACGATTAATGTCAACAAACAACGGCAATTTCATCCGGCCGGGTAAGCACGGCTCACAGGTCGTGCTGGATCCCGATTATCTATTGTGTCACGCGCTATATATGCCAGACGGTCAGACCGTCGTCCGGTCGAACATGACCCTGGGACAAGCCATCGAAGCGATCGCCTTCGCGCACATCAAGGCAAAGCTACCGCACCTGGCAGACAAGTGCAACGCGGCGAAAATCGAATTCAAAGACGGGAAGTTCGTGGTGTGTTTCGCGGACAGCATCGATAACCTCGTTTTCTGAGGTCAGAAACTGAACTTATTTCAGTTCAGACTTGATTTCATTTAACCGCTCCAGCACGCGGCGGATATACCCTTTTTCGATCATTTCACCCCAGTGCCCATCGGAGAAACGCTCGCCGCGCACGCAAAACGTCAGCATGGACTTGATCTCTGCAAGGGAGGCGGTCTTGACGCGACCTTCATCTTTCAACATCTGCCATGCTTGTTCAGGGTTGTACTCGTAATCAATCCAGGATCCGCCTCCGAAGCGGAAAAACTCCTCCACCAGCGGATCATATTTGGGATAAGGAAGCGTGAAGGAACCATCTTTAAGATTTTTGCCGCCTTCCCA
>JAICRQ010000548.1 GCA_025966435.1 Anaerolineales bacterium
AAAGAGGGAAAAGAGTATAAGAATAGTTATGGAAAGCTAAAACGTTAAGACTGGCACTCGTCCTGAAACCGTGAGGAGACAGATAACTTGAGATGGACTTAAAGCAATAACTTCAACAAGATCTAAAAGAAGCCATGCGTGCGCAGGACCAGCAGTGCGTACATGTGAGCCGTTCGCTGATGGCGGCATTGGAGAAAGCGCAGGAGGAGCAGGGAAAAGAGGCGTTCGACGCATCGCCATTCGAGGGGGATATCCGCCGGACCGCGAACAGCCTCTGAGGGGTACGGCAATACAAGACGTCATTCACAATGAGGTACAACGACGTCACGAAGCAGCTGACGTGTTCTACAACGGCGGACAAACACAACGAGCGGAAATGGAAAAAGCTGAAATCGCTATTCTTAAAGACGATACAGGAACCCGTAACATCGAGAAAACTTAAGGATCTTCTATTCAGCCGGACCCTGTGATGGATTGCAGAAATTGCATCCCCGACAAAACCTGTTTGAGCCTTTGCTGAGATAGAGATCCAATGTATGCCCCTAGCTGTCGTTTATCCACAGACGACACCTGTGATACGACCACCACGCTCTGTTTGGGTAGGTTCGCCTCCCCTGCGTCCAGCAGGACATTTCCGGGTGCGTTTGCCTGCTTCCTGTTCGTGCTCAAAGCGCAGACAACCACCGTATTCACACGGCTGTGATTAATGACGTTCTCTTGAATGACCACGTGAGGATGCGTATATTCGGTTTCTTCTACGGGCACCCAGTAGATATCCCCTTGATTGATCGGCTTTGGCGTTTGATTGACTTGCATCGTCATCGGTGCATCTAGAATGAACTCTTCAACCGCCATGCCCACAAAATCACTTCGAAAAAGGTCGAGCTGCCGCCGCAGGGGCCAAATGAAGTAAACCCCGCGCCGATCCTCTCCCCGCACGATGGGGTGAACCCCATACCCCAACGATAACTTGAGCTGATGGTTCGCGGAATTGTCCCCACTGCTATGTGATCGAATTTGATAACAACCCAGGTCTTGCGCGCTGCCGGAGAGCCTCCTGGAGTTTTCGACCGATGCCCTGCCGCCGTTGCGCGGGAGGAACTCCAAACGCGATGACTTTTGCCTCCCGAAGGTTTTCACCTTTCCACTGGAGCGGCGGGCAATCCACATCCGGACCAATATCCTGAACCACGAAACGTAGGAAGCCCAGGATCTCCAAACCACGCTGCGCGACCAAAACATGAGAACTGTGGTGCCACTTGGCAGTGAAGTTAAGCCAGTCGACTTGGTTGAGTTCGGTCACAAGTGCCAGTAATTCCGACCAGCGCGCGTGATCAGAGTGCCATTCTTCAACTGTTATATCCATTGGGTTCTATTTCTTAGATAGTTTCCTTTCTATATCTGGCCGTGTGGCTGCGTTACGGTCCTGCTGTATACCAGTTCAACCATTACGTGTATTAGTGAAACGACGAAAGCCGGGGGCGATCACCCGACGGGTGGCGTTCCTACTGAGCAAACCATTTTCCATCCTACTCTGTAATAGCCGATTCACCTGACTGCCGATCATAATTGCGGATGACCATCCCCACCACTGCCTTCATTCCTAATCGTTCATAAAACGATTGTAATTGTGGATCACACACTAAATCAATCATGTACAGGTGTTGAAGTTTCTCAACCATCCGACGCACTAACTCACTGCCAATGCCTTGTCCCTGATAGGCAGGCAGGACTTCAAGATGCGGAATATAAGCACAGGAAACATGATCGCTCACGGCGGTGATGAAGCCAACAACATCTCCATTGTCAGTACGCGCTAATACGATTGCAGCACTATTTGCCAGGATGCGATAATGAGTTGTCGGTGAAGGTGGGTTCGGCCATCCGGCAAAAAAGCCACTCTGCAAATGTTCACTGGATACGCCAGCAAGCGAGTCTGTGTAGCTAATCATACAAAATACCTGTCTCCTTTCAGAACGATTTATCTGGCACAAAACCACTATAGCGAAGGATAGAGTTTGACAATCAAGTCATGCACCGGGGCTGATAGTCGACTGTACGCTGTGTTGGGTGCGCTCACCTCAAGGCTTGAGAACCTAGAACTTTGACGATTGAAAATCAACTCGCCAGCAAAACGAGTTTTCGAGGCAGTCTGAACACGATCGTCCGATATTCTTGTTCAAAAAAAGGACAAGATGCTACTTTTGCGGTAAACGTAATGGGATGCAGGTCAATTCGGCATAACACTCGTGATTGCATAGATCACACCTACCAACACTAGTGCCAAAATAATAAAAGCGACGCCTGTTGCAATGAAAGCTGTTTGAAACCCTTTTATTTTGTAAGTTACCCCAAAGATAATAAGTAACACAAACAGAGCGAGCACGGCATAGAGGATTGTGAAAGACATGATTTATTCTCCTTTGGAAACTTAATCTTGTCGATAATAGCCGCGCATCACTCTCAAAAGATTGCAGGAAGTATCAATTTTACATACAGTTTCACATCCTCATCTCGAAGGTGTGCACGCTGATGATGGCTGATGGGCGGGATTGGGCACCATCCCGGTACTCTCCCGGGACGAAATAACGCCGCTTTGCCGGAACCAGTCTCTAGCCACACAAACAACCTGAAAACGCGGCGACTCCCACCACACCCGCATGATTTGCTTACGCAAATCACGTACGGTGCCAGTGTGGTCTCGGTGCTCTGCCGAGGGTCGGGT
>JAICRQ010000091.1 GCA_025966435.1 Anaerolineales bacterium
CGGATGAGGACATTTTTCCTCCCGAGGTAGCCGCCCAATTCCGCAGAAATGATGAGCAAGCCTTAACGGATGAAAAAGGTGTACAGGTCGTTGAGACGCTGAAACAAGCAGATGGCGTAGTCCATTCTTCCCTGGTCAGTAAATTTCCCATCCCCGGACCGGATGGCGGCACAACATTGATCGGCGGCACCGCTTTCGACATTACGGAACGCTTGCAAGCCGAGGAAGCCCTGCGCGAATCCGAAGAGCGTTTCCGCGCCATCCTCCGGCAGGCAACGGCAGGCATTGTCCGCAAGGATGCTCAGGGCAGGCTGCTCTTCGTCAACGAGGCTTTCTGCAATATGCTGGGCTATACCGAATTGGATTTGACAGGCAAAACCATATGGGAATTTATGCATCCAGACGACGTGGAGGAAAATCAGCGCCCCTATGAGCGCCTAATGCAGGAAGGCGTTCCGTTCAAGCTTGAACGACGTTTCCTTCGCCGGGATGGCTCGGTGATCTGGGTGGATGCCAGCGTCTCGCCGATCATGGATGCTACAGGCAAACCGCAATCCGCTGTGGCGGTAGAGGTGGATATTACCGGGCGCAAGCAAGCAGAGGAAGCTCTACGCCAACTTAACCTGCAGCTGGAAGATCGCGTCCTGAGCCGTACCGCCAAGCTGCGAGCCGTCAACCAGACGCTACGCGAGGAGATCACCGAGCGCCAGCGAGTGGAGGAGGCTCTGCGTCAAAGTGAGGCTCTGGCACGTGCAAACGAAGAGAAGCTGAGCACATTGTTCGAATTGTTGCCTGTAGGCATCTCGTTCCTCGATCCCCAAGGGCGAGTGATCCAAGTGAATCCTGCGCTGACGAATATCATGAAGCTATCTAAGGAGCAGTTGTCGAATCAGGCACACCAATCTCAAAAGTACATTCGGGCAAATGGCACTTTGATGCCTCCGACCGAGTTTGCCAGCCAGCGCGCCCTCTCGGAAGGGAAAACGGTTTACAACGTGGAAACGGGCCTGGTTCTCGAGGACGGCAAAGTGGTTTGGACGAGCGTAAGCGCTGCACCGGTCAACGTGGCTGATGTAGGCGCTGTGGTTGTCACCACAGATGTCACTGAGAACAAGCGCGCAGAGCGGGCGCTGAAGGAAAGCCGCGAGCGTTTGCAGGTCCTCTCTCAGCGCCTGGTGGAGGTGCAGGAAGAGGAACGACGTGCCATCGCCCGCGAACTGCACGACCGCGTCGGTCAGACCCTGGCTGCCCTGAACATCAACCTGATCATCATAAGCGGTCAGTTGGGAGACAAGGTGGATGAGCAGGTGAGTTCGCGCCTGAGCGATTCGATGAAGCTGGTCGCGGAGACGATTGCCCTCGTTCGAGATGTGATGTCTAACCTGCGTCCATCGGTGCTGGATGATTATGGATTAGAGTCTGCAATCGATTCACATCTGTCACAATTTACATCCAGGTACGAGATTAAGGTCAGGTTTGAAAAGCCCGAACAACCCATCCCGCGCCTGGGTCCCAGTATCGAAATGACGTTCCTGAGAATTGTGCAGGAGGCGTTGATGAATACTGCAAAACATGCGCAAGCCGATCAGGTCACGCTCTCGCTACAACGCGAAGAGAACGTAATTTATATGTCTGTTCAGGATAATGGCATCGGCATTGCATCCTGGCAGGATGCGAACCGGATGGGCAGTCATGGACTGACGATCATGCGCGAGCGCGCCGAGGCATTCGGCGGCCAGTTGAAAGTCAGCTCCGTCCCCGGGAAAGGTACCACAGTGGATGTGAAGATACCTGTGGAAACCAGAGACCAATCACAATCTCAGAAGGGAAAAAGCGAATGATTACAGTGATCCTGGCAGACGATCATGCCGTCTTGCGTGATGGCTTGCGGTATTTGCTCGAAGCAGCAGGCGATATCCAGATCCTGTCGATGGCAGCCAATGGGCAGGAAGCGATAGACCAGGCGAGAAAGCACTGCCCGGATGTGATCGTGATGGATATTTCCATGCCTGTGATGAGCGGCATCGATGCGACCAGACATATCGGCAAAATCTGTAAACACACAAAGGTGGCTATCCTTTCGATGCACCATACCACCGAGTATATCCAGCGTGCGCTGGAAGCCGGCGCCGCGGGGTACCTGTTAAAAGACTCTGCAGGAGCAGAGCTGGTGGCAGCCATCCGCGCGGTAAAGGACGGCAAACGCTATATCAGTAAAAGTGTATCCAAGAACTTTGGGGACAGCGATTTGTTGTGGAAAGAAAATCCTATTAACTAATTTCGTCTGTCACGAAACATACGCCCAGCCCTATTCCTGGTGCTGGGCGTATTTGTTGTTATGGCGGCAGTTGCACTGCCGCCCGCCAGCAGTGCAACTGCTGGCGAAATCTTTTAGCACTATTCCAACCCCTCGAACTCCCGCACAACTTGCACTTCCCTTTCCTCTGCAAGTGACTCAAGCGGCGGGCGCACAGCCCAGCGCGGGAAACCGTGCCGCCGGTGCAGCAGGGCTTTCAACGTCGGTGGGAGGGGGAGATAGGCATCCAGGAGGTCGCGTTGTTGTTTCACGCGTGCCTGTGCTTCGGTTGAGTCTCTTCCTTCCTTCATCGCTTCCCAGACTTCACGCAGGTCTGGCGAGAGGATGTTTGCTGGCGCGGTGATGCAGCCTGCGGCTTTGTTCTGCATGGCAAGCTCCAGATAGGAATCGGTGCCCGTCAGCACTACGAGGTCTGAGCCGAACGTCTCACCCAGGTTGCGCGCCAAGTCGGCATCATGAGAGGAATCCTTGATTCCCGCAAATTGCAAAGGGAATGCATCTTTTAGACGAGCCAGTAATTCAATTGAGAATCCGATGCCTGCGACTCTGGGGAAGTGATAACCAAGCAGGTATTGATCGGATGGAACGGCTTTTGTGATCAATTCGCTGAACCAGCGGAAGAGTCCGTCATCTGTCGCATTACGGAAGTAGTATGGTGGGAGTGCCAGCGCTGCATCGTAACCGAGGTCGAAAGCCAGCTTTGTCAAATCTATTGTTTCAGAAAGGCTGGGCGTGCCTGTACCGGCGATCAACCGAAAGCCTGGCATGGACTCTCGTGCCTCGCGCGCGCAGCGCATCAATGCTTCTCGTTCCGCCGGAGAGAAGGAGGGTCCTTCTCCTGTCGTGCCGAACAGCACTGCGCCGTGACAACCACGCGAGGCAAGAAATGCCAGCAGGCGCGGGACAGAACCGAGATCCAGAGCAGAATCCAGAAGGGGAGTCACTGCCGCGGCATAGACTCCGGCGAGAGGATGTTTTGATGTCATGGTTTTCTCTTTTTACCTTTATCCGCACTGCCGCTTTGCGGCGTGCTGCGCTTGTCTGAGCGAGTTTTGCGCGAGGGTTTTTTAGTTTCGTCATCCACGAATGTGCGGGCAGCGGTTTCCGGCGGCTGGAGCGATTCGCCTTCCTGTACCAGGTAGCGCTGGTGATCCAGCACCCACAGATACAGATCGCCCTCCGTCTTTCCGGGAAAATCCTTCAGAATGTTCGTAGCGCGGATCACCTGGACGACCGGCATGTAAACCGTATCGTACCAGTGCGCCACCGCTTCTTCCTCCGAAATGTCGCGCTTCCAATCAATACCCATAAAATAACGGTGCACAGCAATATGCTCCAGCATCCGGTCGAAACCATCCGGGATGGTCACTTTGATACTGGCATCCGGTCGAAGGGTATCCAGAGAGGTACGTTCCAGAAAATTTACTTTGGTTCCGAGGATTTGCAAATCCTCAAGGCGGATATCTGGCTTGATATTGACGCGCGTGGCGCACTCGCGCACTTCGGCTTCGATGTAAATCTGCCCCTGCTCGCGCGCGACCGAGACGCGGTGATGTCCGTCCACCACAAAATAGACCTGCCCAACTTTATACAGCACCACCGGCGGCAGGCTGATCTCCTGGTAAAAAGCGCGATTGACCCTTTGCCAGCGCTCCGAAAGTTTATCGCTGGCGGGCAGGAAGACTCGGTCAAATTCATGGTACCGGTTTAAGCTGCCCGCGATCTGATCCACGTGAACGGTTTGCACACCGCGATAGATAGGACCGCCAATATGCAGTTTTTCCTTGACCTCATCATACGAAAGCAGGGTGCTTGGCTGCCCGGAGAGAGTGCTCCATAGCCGGTTTACAAAGGCTTTGAAGCGCGCCCGTTGAAAGTCGCCGCGCGCCTGATTGGAAAATTGATCTGACATAGTTTAGCTATACAGGTCATCACTCCATGTCTACGTGTCTACTTGTGTACTTGTCTCCTATTACTAATGATTGACTTCGATGATTTTATACGGGTAAACGTTGATGATCTTCGTCAAGCCGTGTGTCGATTCGGAAGGGGATAAATTGCCGCGCTGGAAATGAGTATGCCCGTGAAAATGATAACGCGGCTTTGCGACGCGCAGGAGCCAGTTAAGCGCTTTCAGCCCCTGGTGAGCTTGCGTATCATCGTCGTGGATTCCAAATGGCGGCGAGTGTGTGATGAGAATATCGAGGGCGCGGCCATAGCGCATGCGGTTCAACATCAACCGGGGAACCATACGGAATGCTCGTAAGTAGGCATCTGTTTGGGAATGCTGGTTTGTCCCGTCCGGTCGGTAGCGAATCGAGCCGCCGAAGCCGCCGATCAAAAATTTCTTAAACCGGACCATTTTCAGGTCCAGGTTGGAACCGCCTTCCACGCGCGCCAGAGTATTTTCAGGGTTGTAGGTCGGGTCATGGTTGCCCGGCACATAAAACAACGGAACATTCAACAGCGTCAGCAGGTTTTCCAGGTATGGGTAGGGGAGGTCTCCACACCCCAGAATCAACTCGATCTCACGAAAGTGACCACTGGAACAAAGGTTGTAAAGGCGATCGACCACTTCATCGCTGACGGTAAGTATTTTCACAGTGAGCGTATTGTGCCGCAGAACCATGTTCCCTGCAAGGGAAGAGTGTTCAAATGAGAGGGCCGCCGTAGGATTTCACTACGGAGAACGCACCTGCCCTGGCGCCGACCGCCAGGGGAAATCACAAAGGGCTTTGTAAAGAACCTCTTAACTCCTCCTAATTAAGTACTTTTCAGGAGACTTTAACGGGCAGAATATACGAAACTGAAATGTTACTTACCCACAGGTGGTTGTCAAAGGGAGCAGGGCAAACTATAATCGACAAACGAGGAGACACACCACTGGAAACAAGGATATTTCCTGAATTATCGGATGACCAGGGTAATCAAGGTTCTCCCCCTCCGCGTCAACTTCAGGCGGGTCTTACGCTTACCAACCGCTATGCAATTCAAGAGGTGATTGGTGTCGGCGGGATGGGTTCGGTCTATCGCGCCCGCGATATGCACTTCCCCAATGTCACCAAGCTTGTCGCTGTCAAGGAAATGATCAATACTGCGCCAGACCCCCTGGTGCGCGAAACGATCATACAGAACTTCGAGCGGGAAGCCAACCTGCTTGCCACGCTCCATCATCCCTCCATTCCCCGTATTTACGATTATTTCTCTGTGGAGAGCCGTTCCTATCTGGTGCTGGAATTCATCCATGGCAAGGATATGGAATCCATCATCAATGATACAAGTAGCTTTCTGCCCGAGCACCAGCTCCTGGCATGGGCGATTGAGTTGTGCGATGTGTTGGATTATCTGCACAAGCATAAACCGGATCCGATTATCTTCCGTGATATGAAGCCCTCCAATGTGATGATTAATCACAATGGCGATGTGATACTGGTGGACTTTGGGATTGCCAAGACGTTCCAGACCGGGATCAAAGGGACGATGATCGGCACCGAGGGATATTCCCCCCCGGAGCAATACCGAGGAGAAGCTACACCTTTGGCAGATATCTATGCCCTTGGCGCCACCCTGCATCACGCGTTGACGCGCCGCGACCCGCGCCTCGAGCCGCCGTTCTCATTCTCCGAGCGTCCGATTCGCCGGATCAACCAAAACGTCTCCCCCGAGATGGAAGCCGTGGTTAACATGGCTTTGGAGTACAACCCGGAAAGCCGCTTTCGCACTGCTGCAGATATGAAACAGGCGCTTATGGTGGTGGCACGCAAAACGGGCGCGCTTATCAGCGCGGGACCCAAAACGGGACCCATACAGGGAAGCGGGATCAAAGCGCTCTGGTCGTTCAAGTGCGAAGATGAAATACGCGGTACGCCGGCAGTCTCGCAGGGGCTGGTGTATATTGGCTCCTATGATAATAACCTCTATGCGCTGAACGCTTCAGACGGAAAGTTTCAGTGGAAATATCCAACGGATGGAGGGGTAGTTACGCGTCCGGTCGTGCTCGACGGGAACATCTACTTTGGCTCAGAAGATAAGCGTCTGCATGTGGTCAGTGCCCGCGCTGGAAAGGTTGTTTGGACATACTACACCAATGGACCGATTCGCTCCTCGCCGCGCATTGCCGAGGGTCATATATTTTTCGGTTCTGATGACAACCACATTCATGCGGTCAACCTGAACACGGGGCGCATGGCCTGGAGGTTCGAGACAGCCGACGCCGTGCGCTCGACACCATTCGTGGTGCGCGATCTGGTGTATGTCGGTTGTGAAAGCGGCGATTATTACGCCATCGATTTCCGCGGGGATCTCAAGTGGCGCTTCCACGCCAAGCGCTCCATTACTTCCTCCACCATCGGGACCGAGCAGGCGTTATATTTCGCTTCCGTCGATAGCACACTGTATGCGTTGGACCCGCGCAACGGCTGGGTGTTGTGGCGCTTCCGCCTCGGCAAACCCTCCATCAGCACTCCCTGCATTGTCGATGACCTGATCTTTGTAGGCGCCTCGGATGGCTTCATCTATGGGATCGAAAGCAGAAGCTCAAAGGAGGTCTGGCGCTTCAAGACCGAACATCAGGTAAACAGTTCACCCGTGGTATATAAAGACTCGCTCTACTGCGGATCGGTGGATGGGCATCTCTATTGCCTGGAATACCGCACGGGCCGCTTACGCTGGAAGTTCGGCACCGGGGGAGCCATTACGGGCACGCCGCTGGTCGCTGATGATATTGTATATATTGGATCCACAGACCATCAAATTTACGCCCTGCTTGCCTGAGAAGGAGTTCTTGTGGACAAAATTTTCCGCTGGTTATCTGGTAATAAACAAAAACCAACCCCTGCACATGAGCTTACCAACACGGCTCCGCTATCGGAGCAGCAGATACAGGCTATTGTTACCAATCAGAACCCGCGCTTTGACCTGCAACAATTGATTTCTGGCTGCGGGCAGTCCGTAGGCAAGCAGCGCGAGCTGAATGAAGATAGCCTTCTGGCGATCACGGCGATGATGGCGGGCAATGCGGGCAACCTGCCCTTTGGACTATATATCATAGCAGATGGCATGGGCGGGCATCAGTTCGGGGAAGTGGCAAGCAACGCCGCGATCCGCACGGTGGCAGGATATGTCCTGCGGAAGTTCCATCCCTATCTCTTCCACATCAAAGCGGATGCGATGGACGAATCGTTCCAGGAAATCATGCAAGCCGCCGTGAGTGAAGCGCAGCGCGCGATCCAGCGCGAGGCGCCGGGCAGCGGGACCACGTTAACCGCTGCGCTGGTGCTGGGGCAGCAGATCACGGTTGCTCACATCGGGGATAGCCGCGCCTACTTTATTTATCCCGATGGACGGGTGGAACCGATCACGCGCGATCACTCGCTGGTCAAACGCCTTGAAGAACTGGGACATATTACGCCCGATGAAGCGGCGAATTACCCGCACCGCAATGTTTTGTACCGCGCTCTGGGTCAGGGTGAGATTCTCGACCCGGATATATTTACCGTTGGGTTTCCCCAGCCCGGTCACTTGATGCTTTGCAGTGATGGGTTGTGGGGTGTGTTAACCGAACAAGACCTGACGCGCGCCGTCAACGAAGCGCCAACCCTTCAGCGTGCCTGTCAGAACCTGGTTAACGCCGCCAACGCGGCTGGTGGTCCCGATAATATTAGTGTGATCCTCGTGCAATTGATCGGATAATGATGCTGCCCAGACAGGATTATTATTCTCTTCTCGGACTCACGCGCGACGCCTCCCTGGAAGAGATCAGGCGCGCATATCACGAAGCAGCGCTGAAACTACATCCGGATAAAAATACGGCAGCGGGAGAAACTGAGTTATTCCTGGGCGTTCAACAGGCGTATGAAGTGCTGTCCAACCCTGCCAGGCGAAAACAGTATGACGCCACTCTGCCGCCGGAAGAGAAGTTGTCCCTGCCCTATACTCACTATGTAATGTACAGCCGTTCAAACCTAGTTCATCTGGATGAATCGCAGATGATCTACCTGATCCTGGAGCTGGGCGTGCCCGACGAAGCGCGCGCTTCGCCTTCTCCACCTCTGAACGTCTGCCTGGTGCTGGATCGTTCGTCTTCCATGCGCGGCGAAAAAATGGACATTGTCAAAGCGACTGCTATTCAGGTGTTACGCAATCTCCGGCCGCAGGACATCCTGAGCGTGGTCGCCTTCAGTGATCGCGCCGAGGTTATTCTCCCTGCCTCGTATCTTCAGGACAAAGCCCGCTCTGAAGCGAAGATCCAGATGCTCCAGCCTTCCGGTGCGACGGAGATCTTCCAGGGTCTGGAAGCCGGCGTCAAAGAAGTCATGCGCAGCGTGGACTCCAAACGCCTCAATCACATCATCCTGCTCACCGATGGGCACACTTATGGCGATGAGCAGCAGTGCCTGGCGTTAGCCTCCCGGCTGGCGGAACTTGGAATTGGCATCAGTGGGATGGGCATTGGGCAGGAGTGGAATGATATTTTTCTGGATGTGCTTTCGACGCGAACAGGTGGGAGCAGCGCCTATATTGCCCGACCGCAGGATATCAAACGGCTGCTGCTGGAGAAATTTGAGGCGCTAACACAAACATATGCTGAAGATATCACCCTCGAACTAAAGCCGATTGAAGATGTGGAGCTGATGTATGCTTTTCGTCTCCAGCCCGACCCCTCGCCAATCGCCCTGGAGGAGAAATCGCTGCACCTGGGTTCTATCCAACAGGATGCTAATACCCAGGTAATTTTCGAGTACATGATTCATCCAAAAGCGGTAAAATCAGAAATACTCACCCTGATGGACGGCAC
Organism: Anaerolineales bacterium; assembly: GCA_025966435.1. Lineage (GTDB taxonomy): Bacteria > Chloroflexota > Anaerolineae > Anaerolineales > Villigracilaceae > Defluviilinea. The sequence continues at coordinate 9,114 of JAICRQ010000091.1, forward strand.
TCTCAAGGTTTCGATCGCCTCTCAGGTGATGCCGGTGCCTTCGCTCCGGTTGCGGCTCCAGCGCCCCGTGTCCGAATTGCCTGAGGCTGAACCGCCACCGCCGAGGATCGTCCAGGCGCTGTCTCGGCTGATGCTCTACCGCATGCAGGACCGCGCTCGCAAGGATCTCGAAAAAGGAAATATAGACAGTGCAACACGCCAGCTTCAAGTGCTTGCATCCAAATTGTTGACTCAGGGTGAACGTAGTCTGGCGCAAACAATTCTTCTGGAAGTGGATCATCTACAAAAGCAAAATTCCCTTACAATAGAGGGAAGCAAAAAGATCAAGTATGGTACACGCTCTCTATTCAATGCGCCGTCTAATAAGGAGTTGATCTCATGATCGTTTGTCCAAATTGCCAGTATAAAAATGTCACCGGAGCCATGTTCTGCGCGGAATGTGGCGCACAGCTGGATGGTGTCGATACTTTGATCACCCAGGCGATTACAGATGAGCAAATAGCCGAGGAGCTGGCTAAAAAATCCCCGCGCCCCGAACCTGCCCC
>JAICRQ010000360.1 GCA_025966435.1 Anaerolineales bacterium
CCTACGGCTCCGCTCAGCGCAATATATAAAAAGAGACTGGCAAGCCAGTCTCTTTTTATTATGACTTTACTGTTTGCTGTTTATATTTCTTCAACGCACTCCACCCCACGAGCGTCTTTTCCTTTTCATCCCACAAACGGAAGAACAAGGATTTCAAACTGTGCTGAAACGTCAGCGGCTCGATCTGGAACTCCGGGTTCTCATTGTGACATTCCTCGAGCTTGTAATTCGGGATGCGCGGGCTGAGGTGATGGATGTGATGAAATCCAATGTTTCCTGTGAACCACTGCAACAGTTTCGGGAGTTTGTAGAACGAGCTGCCATCCATGCCGGCGTTGAAGAACTCCCAGTCGGTATGGCGCTCCCAATAGGTCGGGTCGAAATTATGCTGGACGTAGAACAGCCAGACGCCCGCGCCACAAGCGATCAGCAGGATGGGCACTTCGACCAGTAGGAAGGCTGCCCAACCAATCTCCAGCATCAACCAGCCGACAACCGCCGCGATCGCAAGATTGGTCCAGATCACGCTGCTGCGTTCACGCTTCCCTGCGTCCCTCTCAAAGAAGCGATGCGTGACCGTAAAGACAAGAAATGAACCGATCGTGAACAGGATGAGCGGGCTGCGCATGATACGATAACCCACTTTCTTGTACCAGGGCGCGGCGAGATATTCCTCCACCGTCATCGTGTACACATCACCGATGCCGCGCCGGTCGAGGTCACCTGCCGTCGCATGATGAATGGCATGGCTGTGCTTCCACTGCTGGTATGGCGTAAGGACGAGCACGCCAATCACGAGCCCCAGTCGGTCATTTGTCTTTATGCTTTTAAAGAACGACCCATGACAGCAATCATGGAAGATAATGAAACATCTCATCATGAATCCTGCGGTCGGGACGGCAAGCAGCAATGTGAGCCAGTAGCCCACTTCGAGGCTGCGATACATCAAGTACCACCCTATAAAAAACGGAATGACTGAGTTGCATACCTGCCACAGGCTGCGCCATGTTTCGGGATACGCGTATTTCGAAACGACCCCCTGCCACTTAAATTTTTGAGTCGTCATCAAACCTCCGTTTGCGTGTAGGGTTTTATTGTACTTGATTCAAAAGTTCCGCCAGGGCTAAATCGGCTAATGAGCTTAATGTCAGGTTAGCGTTTTCGATCGTCAGCAGAGAGGTGACGGAATTGGGGACCGCGACGACGAAAATACCGGCGGATTGGGCGGCGCGGACTCCGTTCGGAGAGTCCTCGAACACGATCGCTTCGTTCGCCCGGACGTTGAGCTGTTCCAGCGCCAGGAGGAACAGGTCCGGGTTTGGCTTAGTGCGCTCGATGCCTACTTCGTCGGAGGTGATGACCTTATCGAAATAGTCGAAGATGCCGAGGCGTTTGGCGTGTGTGTCCACCCAGGAGTGCGAGGAACTGGAGGCGATCGCCAGCTTGAGTCCGAGCCGCTTCGCTTCTTTGAGGTAATCGAGCACGCCCGGCATCACCGGCTGTGCAAACGTCATCGCGTGACTCTCCGTGCGGTGACGGTCACGCAGGGAGGCAGAATCCAGCCGTTTCTCGGTGAGGAGCGAGAGATGTTCCGCCGCGTCAAAAAACGCCATGCTCGTCCCGATGATGCTCCCCCATTTCTCAGGAGGCAATTCGAATCCATGTTCACGATAGATGGAACACCAAACTTCATAATCGGGCGTTTCCGTATCGAGGATGAGCCCGTCGAAGTCGAAGATCAACGCTTTAATCTGCCTGGTCATAGCCGCCAATTATACCTGAGGGGAGGAGTGCTATACTTTTCACCATCCCCGCTGAGCGGAGAGGCACCGTCGGTTGAGTAGCCCGAAGGGCGTACACTTGCACCGGCATGCAAGTGCAGGTGTCGAAACCAGGTGCCACTCCATAGAAGCGTAGGCAAATCAGTATTCTGCCTCATAACAGGAGATTGCTTCGTCGTCGCTACGCTCCTCCTCGCAACGACATATAGGAGATACCTATGGAAGACCTCTATTACTCAGACTATATTGAACTCGATAAGATCTTAAACAGCCAGCATCCCAAAAGCTTTGAGTCGCTCGAAGAAGGCAACGATGAAATGCTGTTCATCATTATCCATCAGGTCTACGAGCTTTGGTTCAAACAGATTCTGTTCGAGCTAGACCTGGTGCGGCATATCTTCATCCGGGACCGGATCAACGACAACTCGGATGACTTAAGCCGGGTGGTCCAGAAACTGAAGCGTATCGGGAAGATCCTGGAGCTCATCAACCAGCAGGTGAGCGTCCTCGAAACAATGACGGCGCTGGACTTTTTGGAATTCCGAAACGTCCTTCTGCCTGCTTCGGGGTTTCAAAGCAAGCAGTTCCGGTTGATCGAAGCCAAGCTCGGGTTGAAACTGGAACAGCGTTACAAGAAGCAATACTACAAAGCAACGCGTCGCGGCAGTCTCTCCGCAGCAGATCTTGGGGAAATAGACACCGCAGAACACGAACCCGCGCTCAAGGAGCTGATCATCCGCTGGCTGGAACGGATGCCCTATCTGGATGAACAGTTCTGGAATGACTATACACAGAGCAGCGAAGCCGTCCACGAGGATAGGCATAAATTCTGGGCAGATTATCGGGAAGCGTACAGAAATAGTCTTTCTCAAAATGAAGAAGCCAGGCTCGCAGAATTCGATAAAGTGTTCTTCGACGAGGGCAGAGGCAATATCCCCCCGGCTGCGATGCGCGCCGCGCTCTTTATTACGCTGTATCGCAACCTGCCGATCTTCCATTTGCCGTTTGAGCTGCTCAACACCCTCTCTGAAATCGACGAGCTGCTCTCGAACTGGCGCTACCGGCACTTCCTGATGGTGCGCCGGATGATCGGCTTGCGCGTGGGCACCGGCGGCACCAGCGGGTCCGGCTACCTCGAAGGGACTCTGAGCCAGCACTACGCCTTCCGCGAGATCACCGAGGTGGCAACGTTCCTGATCGAGCGCAGCAAGCGCCCGTCGCTGCCTAATGCCTTGAAGGAAAAGGTGAGTTTTAACCTGTAACTTTCTCTAATGGAATTTAGTTTCTCGCGCTGTGAAGTAGACGTATAATCTATACAAACCTTAGTTGAGTTGACGAACATCAACAAAGAAGACCACACAGGAGCTAAACATCCATGTCGCAATTCATAGAGGCGCTGCGCGATAAGATCCGCGTAAAGCAGTATTCCTATAAAACGGAACAGGCATACCTGGATTGGACCGAGCGGTTTATCCGTTTTCATAAACTTCGCCATCCGAAAGATATGGGGAAAGCGGACATCGAGCACTTTTTGACGCATCTGGCTCATTCAGGAATCAGCGCGAGCACGCAGAACCAGGCTTTGGCGGCGATCCTGTTCATGTACCGTGAAATGCTGGACACAACTTTCTCAGATATCCGAGCGATACGGGCAAAGACATCCAGCTATATTCCGGCAGTGCTTTCCACCGAACAAATGAAACAAATCCTGTGCCGGTTACAGGGCGTGCATCACATCATTGGCTATTTGCTTTACGGGAGCGGAATGCGGTTAATGGAATGCCTGCGGCTCCGAGTAAAGGATATTGATTTTGATTTACATATCATCACCCTCCGCGAAACAAAAAGCAATCGGGACCGGGTGACCGTCCTGCCGGAGGTTGTGGTAAACCCTCTAAGGCTCCATCTTGCCAAGGTCAAAGCGCAGCATGACGAAGATCTATCAAATGGTTTTGGGCGTGTGGTAATGCCAGGTGCGCTGGCGCGGAAATATCCTAATGCGGAGTATGAATGGGGCTGGCAATATGTGTTCCCCGCGAGCCGGTTGTCGCGAGACCCGCGCAGCGGGCTGGTTCAGAGGCATCATCTATACGAGACAAGCGTTCAAAAGGCGATCCGCAAAGCAGCCAGGGAGGCAGGCATAGCAAAGCCGATCGGTCCGCATACCTTCCGGCACTCTTTTGCAACGCATCTGCTACAAGCGGGCACTGATATTCGAAAGATTCAAGAAATTCTGGGGCACAAGGATCTAAAGACCACTATGATCTACACGCATGTAGCCGGTTTTGGCGCTGGAGTGAAATCTCCGCTGGATAGTCTGGATATTAGTGACCCTGCGGGTCTCTAATAACGAGTTAGGCGGTTGTTGATGTAAAACCATTGTCAAGCAATTTAGGTAATTTACGCAATGAAACATTCACGCACACAATATCTTGCAATTCTCGCACTACTCACTTTGTTGTCTGCCTGCGTGCCTGCACAAGTTCTACCAATTCCAACAA
>JAICRQ010000520.1 GCA_025966435.1 Anaerolineales bacterium
ACTATCCGTCATGGCGATCTGATCGCAGTGCTGGGTCCGAACGGCTCAGGCAAGTCCACGCTGGTCAAACATGCAATCGGCCTTCTCAAGCCAACTGCGGGCCGCGTGCTGGTCGATGACAAGGACACGCGCAGCATGAGCATTGCCCAGATCGCACACTTGCTGGGTTTTGTGTTCCAGAGTCCCACGCACATGCTCTTCGCGCCAACGGTGCGTGAAGAGTTGGAATTCGGACCAAAAAACCTGGAGTTCAAAACGGATGTAATGGAAAAGGCGGTGGCGGAGAGCCTGTCCACTGTGAATTTGAAAGGGCTGGAAGAATATCCTCCCCTGGGTCTCTCGTTCGGCCAGCAAAAACGAACGACCATTGCGGCGGTGCTGGCGATGCAGTCGCAGGTCATGATCATGGACGAACCGACCGCCGGGCAGGACTACGCCAATTACACGCACTTCATGGACGAGATGTGCCGCCCGGATGCCGATGGCATGCAATCGCTGGTGGCTGCCAATTTCGCGGCGACACTTTTTATCACGCATGACATCGACCTGGCGGTGACCTATGCCAACCGTGTTTTGCTGGTCGGTGATAAGCATATCGTTGCCGATGGCACGCCGGAAGAAGTGCTCAAGGATTTCGATTTGCTGATGCGCTACCGGGTCCGCCCGACATCGCTTCTCCGCCTCAACTTGGAGATGCTGCCGCGTACAAAGCGCTTTCTCGCGGCGGAAGAATTGGCGGCGTATACGTAGTTTCTGTCATTGCGAGGAGTGTTCGTCGCGACGACACTTGCGCCGCACGCAGTGCAGGTGAGCAATCTCCAGTTTTCGAGGAGATTGCTTCGGGCAGGAAAGCATCTGCCTTCGCAACGACATGAGAGATGGATTACAGTGCAACGGATACACCCGTGCAGGGTTATGTAGAATGGGTCAGCCCGTATTCAAACTTTTGAAAAGGAGAGAGAGATGAACGATAGAGCTAATACCTGGGAGTTCGGTACACGTCAGGTCGTGTACGGCGCCATTGGGGCGGCGCTCTACGGGGTGTTCTCGTGGGCGACGAACATTTTCCCGCTTCCTGCGGCAGGCAATGTCACCTTCCGACCGGCGGTCGCCGTGCTGATCTTCTTCGGCGCTGCGTATGGCCCGTGGGTCGGCTTGCTGGCAGGCATCATCGGCAACACCCTGGGCGACATCCTGACTGGCTGGGGCGTCTATTGGAACTGGAGTGTGGGCAGCGGCTTGATGGGCATGATCCCGGGGCTTATCATGGCTGCGATCAATGACTTCCGCGCCCGCGCCGATATTATGAAGGCAGTCGGCTGGGGAACGCTGGGCATTATCGTGGGCATGTTGTTTGCCTCGCTGACCGAAATGTTCGTGGGCGGCATCGACCTCAGCACTGCGATCGTCGGGTATTTCGTCCCTGCCTTCCTGGGCAACCTGATTGTCACTGTGATCCTGCTCCCCATTCTCATGATCGCCTTTGCTGCCGTGGCAGCACGACGAGGCCGCTAACCAGTGCTTGTCACCTGGAAGTACCGTCCGCGCAATACCTTCATCCAACGCCTTGACCCACGCACCCGGTTTATCTACCTGGCGTGCATCATCGCTGCATTGACCATTCCGGAGATCTGGGATTACCGCATTATCCTGCCGCTTTTCCTGATTTCGCTGACCCTGTATTTGATGGCACGGATCGAGTGGAAGGATGTCCGGCGAACGTGGCTCTACATCGTTATTCTGGTGTTCTTCATTGTTGGCTTGAATGGGTTGCTTTCCGGGCGCGGCGGTCCTTCCTCGGTGACCGATATCCCTTCTCCTGTTGTCTTTACTCTGGGCTGGGTGCCTATCACGGTCTCGAAGATCTGGTTTGCGCTGAGCCAGGTGACCCGCATGTTGACGATGGCTATCCCTGCCATTATGATCCCCTACACAACAGACCCGAATATTTTTGGGACGGCATTCCGGCGAATGGGTATTTCAGACAAAGTATCTTTCACGATGGACCTGGCATTTCGCTTCATGCCTACGTTCGCACGTGACCTGACCATCACGATGGATGCGCAGCGCGCTCGCGGTTACGAAATGGATAAGCTGAAGGGCGGCATCGTGGCGCGTATCCAGCGGCTTGCCCCACTGATCATTCCCGTGGTGATGCAGTCGACGGTCACCGGCGAAGAGGTGATCGACGCGATGGATCTGCGCGCTTTCGGGACGAGGCCGCGTTCGTGGCTGAAGGAATTGCATTATGAGGCGCGAGATTACTTCATGATCGGTCTGGGCGTGGCGATCTTTATTACCTGTTGTGTGTTGAAATGGGGATTTGGAATCGGCGGGTATTTTGTACCGGAATGGTTCACCCAATTCTTTGTCTAAATATCCTGACGACGAAAAAGCTGGCTCCCTAAGAGTTGGCTTTTTATTTAGGGGTGATTGTCCGGATAAATCTCCCCCGCTTCGACTGCGACATCCAGGTGATTTTCCTGCGGCGGGAAGGTGCAGGTGGCAAACTCTGTGAATGCGCAGGGCGGGCTGTAGGCTTTGTTGAAGTCAACAAATACTTTGCCGTTTTCATGCGCATCGGTGTAGTGATAACGCCCCGAGGGATAGGTGGGGTTGCCGTTCGTCAGGTCCATGAACTGGATGAAAAGCCGGCGGTCTGGCAGCTCCTCGACCATCAATTCATGCTTCTTCCCACCCAGTTCGAATGAGACAAACCCCTGCATAGGTTCATCCAGAATGGCGCCGAGGATATCGGGCATCTTCACGATCTTCGGAGTCTCGTAACGAGTATATGTAGCAGGGACGCGATATTCTTCTTTAACGGGATACCACTCCCGGCTGGGAAAGGTATGGCGCGCCTCGCGCGCGTTATCCCACACACGAATGCCAACTCCCCTGGAACGGCGGACAACC
>JAICRQ010000090.1 GCA_025966435.1 Anaerolineales bacterium
AACGTATCCAGACCACGCGTGCCAAAGCGAATGCAATTCGCGGGGAAGCAGAGCGCCTCATCACCATTGCGCGCAACAGTGCGGAGGGTGATGACGCGCAAAAGGTGCACGCTCGTCGAGTGGTGACCTCCAAGCTAGGTGACAATCAGGTGATCAAACGTCTCTTTGATGAGATTGCACCTCGTTTTGCGACCCGTAACGGTGGCTACACCCGCATCCTGAAGCTCGGACCCCGCATGGGCGATTCGGCTGAGATGGTGATCTTGGAATTAGTGGAAGAATAAAGTAGTTGCGACTTCCCTGGCGGTGTCAGGAAAGTCGCAGTAGGAACGACTAAAGTCGTCACTACAATGGCACGTTACCAATTGACTCTTGCCTACGACGGTACGGATTTTTTCGGAAGCCAGCGGCAGGCGAATAAACGAACGGTACAGGGTGAGCTCGAAAAAGCTTTGTGCAAGCTGGGGTGGGCTGGAGACTCGGTGCTGATGTCTGGGCGAACGGATACAGGCGTTCACGCGACGAGGCAGGTTTCTGCATTTGACCTTGACTGGTCCCACTCGGAAGAGGAACTCGTCCGCGCCTTGAATGCGGTTTTACCCACTGATACAGCTGTTCACGAAGCACGGATAGTGCGCTCAAGTTTTCATCCGCGGTTTGATGCTAGCTTTCGCCGCTATTGTTACAGGCTGTTCTGTCAGCCCTTGCGTCATCCGCTTAGGGAACGGTTTGCCTGGCGGGTCTCGCCTGCAATCAAGGGCAATTTTTTAGCAGAGACAGCGAGTCTTTTCTTGGGTACGCACGATTTTTCAGCCTACGGTTCCCCCACCACTCCCGGAGGCGGGACGGTGCGAACCGTGATGAAAGCAGAATGGTTTCAAGCCGAACAAGACGAGTGGCATTTCGAAGTGCAAGCCAATGCCTTTTTGTACCGAATGGTGCGGAGGCTGGTCTTTGTCCAGGTGGCGGTTGCTCAGGGAAAAGTTTCAACGGCAGCAGTTGCTCGCTCCCTAGCAGGACAGGTTTCGGCTGGGAAGCGAAACGAGCTTCCCGCAGGTTTAGCTCCCGCACATGGATTGACGTTAGTCGAAGTGGCATACGCCTGAAAGGCAAATGAATGAGTCAATTGGTTAATAAGAAAAGAAACGGAGAAATAGAAAGTGTACAAGTCGTACTATCCGAAAGCAAGTGAAATCGAGCGCAAATGGGTGCTGGTAGATGCTGAGGGCCAAAACCTCGGGCGGATCGCCACACGTATCGCACATGTTCTGCTTGGCAAACACAAACCGACTTTCACGCCTGGTGTAGAGATGGGTGATTATGTTATTGTGGTGAACGCTGAGCGCGTGACCGTCACCGGTACCAAGACCAGCACAAAGCTGGAAACCAAAATGTATCACCGCCATTCGAATTATCCCGGCGGTCATAAATCCATCTCGCTGCGCGATCAATTGCAGCAACATCCCGATCGTGTATTGCGCGCTGCGGTGTGGGGCATGCTGCCGCACAACCGCATGGGGCGTGCATTACTCAAGCGTTTGAAGATCTATGCGGGTCCAGATCATCCGCATACAACAAATCATCCCGAGCCGCTGGTCACTTCGCAGAAGTGATGTAAGGAAAAAGGAAAGAAGTTATGGCACAATATTATGAAGCTGTTGGCCGTCGTAAGGAAAGTACGGCCCGCGTCCGCCTGATGGATGGTTCTGGCACCTTCACCGTGAACGACAAGGAAGCTCCTGTGTATTTTCCCCGTATAGGTGACTTACAGGATATTTTACGTGCGTTCAACGCTGTTGGCCAGGACCCGAACAAATTTGATATCACCGTTAAGGTAAACGGCGGTGGTGTGACAGGTCAGACGGAAGCTGTACGTTTGGGTTTGTCCCGCGCGCTTGTTCTGCTGAATGGCGACTGGACGTCTCCCTTACGCAAGCAGGGTCTGCTCACCCGCAATCCTCGCGTCAAGGAACGCAAGAAGCCTGGCCTCAAGAAAGCCCGCAAGGCTCCCACCTACACCAAACGCTAAGTCTTTAATTCACACCGGAAGCGAGATACGTAATTCGTAAGATACAATTTACGAGTTGCGTATTTTGCTTTAATTTGGAGACTCTTATGGACTTTACATTGGTTGCGAAAACGTTTGACGTGCTTGCTATTTCTCCACCCTCAAGATTGATTTTGCTCGATGCGCAGACGTTATCTACTGCGCATGTCCCACCTTACCCGCCTGATATACCTGCCTTAGTGACAAATATTGATTCGCGCGAGCTGGCTTTGCACCTGAAAAATGTTCTATTGACTACATATCCTGGGGAACACGTGGTTTTTACTGCAAGCGACGGAAATAAAAAGGAGGAAAGATTAGTTGATTTTGGAAATGATCAGCTCTCAAACATATTTTCTCTCTATGTCCCTGCATTGGGGGAAGGAACGTCCCTCGAGTCTTTCGCTGAAATCGTGGCTCACCTGCGGGCGCCCAATGGATGTCCCTGGGACCGTGAACAGACACACGAGTCATTACGAAAACACTTATTGGAAGAATCGTACGAGGCAATCTCTGCCATCGATTCGGGTAACTTTAACGATATGCGCGAGGAATTTGGTGATCTGCTCCTGCAGGTGGTTCTTCAGTCTCAGATTGCGAATGAAGAGCGACAATTCAACATCAATCAGGTTATCCAGGGAATTCATTCGAAGCTTGTCCGTCGCCACCCGCATGTGTTTGGAGATTTGGAACTGGACGGCGTGCAGGGTGTTCTGGCAAATTGGGAAAAGTTGAAGGAGAAGGAGCGAGGGGAGAAAAAGGAAGAAAGAGGTCTGCTTGACGGTGTTCCACTCGCTCTGCCAGCTTTGAGCCAGGCACAGGAATATCAAGACCGGGCTGCGCGAGTCGGGTTTGATTGGGCTGATGTGGAGGGTGTGCTCGATAAAGTACGAGAAGAAATTGAAGAGATCAAAAACGCAGAGACCAATTTCGAGCTTGCCTCCGAGATTGGTGATCTGTTTTTTGCCCTGGTGAATGTGGCGCGCTGGAAGCATGTGGATGCCGAGTCGGCTTTGCGCGGGACGAATATGAAATTCAAAAAGCGTTTTGCCTACGTGGAACAGGGAGCAAAACGCCAGGAGCACAAGCTATCGGAACTGACCCTGGAAGAGATGGATCATCTCTGGAATGAAGCAAAGAGGAAGGAATCGTAATTTCTGCTTGATGAGTAGTTCGGCACGATCAATTGCTTCTTTCGCTTTTATCGGTTGCAGTTGAAGCGAGCCAAGGCACTTTCGAACAAACCCGGAGGAGAGGCTTCATCCGCCGCGTAGACCTTCCAGGCAAAGACGCGATCGCCGCAGGTCCAGGCAGCCGCGCCGCCAAAGGGGAGGACTGGTGTCGCCGTGGTCGTGATCGGGATGTACACAACATTCATATTGCGAATGAGTTTCACTTCCTGCGTTCCGACAGTCGTATCAGAACCGTCTTCGATAATTAGATCAAGCAGGAAACTCGGATCAGAAGTGCCCGGAGAAAACTGCCACATCAATTGGAGCACAAGCCCGCCACTATAAGCAGCCATCAATCCGGTCTGATAATTACTGGGCGTTCCCTGGTTGCTGGTCGCAGCACTGACATCGTAGAATGCCATGTCGACTGGATGACCAATGCAGAATTGATACTCACAGAACAATCCGTTTAAGTCAAATGGTGTAGGGGAGGGAAACAGTGTGGGGATGGGGACGGACACGGATGTGGGCCGGGGCATTGCCGCAACTGTTGCGGCAACAGCTTGATCAATGAGGATGTTTGGGTCCGGTGTTCTGCGCCCGCAGGCTGTTACAATCAACGACAAAAGCAACAATACGATGTGATAACGCATGGTCTGATTATACATTTATTCGGAACATTATTAACTAAGCAGGCGTCTATCAGCAGAAGGAGTAGGAATGAGAAAAACTTTGATCGTTTCACTATTATTGATTTTATTAACATCTGCCTGCGCTGCAGAAGCCGCGCTGACAGAAGAAGCAACGGAACCAAGCGACCCACCAACCTCAGCGCCTGTATTGACCGAATCCGGTTCTGAGGAAACTCCAATTGGACCTGTAGAAGAAGCCGTGATTAAGCAACTTGCGGAAAATCTTGGCCTAGAAGAAGATGATATTACGGTCGTTGGCAGCGAGACCACGGAATTTGGAGATGCCTGCCTAGGTGTTACTATGGAGGGTGTGATGTGTGCCCAAGTTGTTACACCCGGCTATATCATTGTGCTGGAAGCGAATGGCATTCAATACGAATATCACACGAGCGAGGATGGAAGCCGTGTTCAGCCTGCGAGCCTTGCTCTGGTTTGGAAGCGTGAAGGCGGCATCGCTGGCTTCTGTGATACGTTGACGGTCTTCCGTTCTGGTGAGGTGTTTGCCAGTAAGTGCGGTTCTCAAGCCGAAGGTACGATGGGTACATTTGCTACTTTGATGACCGCTAGTGAAGCGCAACAGTTCCAGAGCTGGATTACTGAATTTGAGGAGACGCAGCTTGACGCCTCCGACCCCAGAGGCGTGGCTGATCGAATGGTTGTGACCGTAGATGTTTTCGGCGTAGGCAGCGCAACGCCAACAGAATCAGAACAGCAAGACATGTTCAACTTTGCCCAGGATCTTTATCAGAAATTGAATAAGTAAATGAAAAAGAGTCCCGTAGCCCGGGGCTCTTTTTGGTTAATGATATCTTGACCTAATAAAGCCTTTTATGCTATTATAGGTTAACCCGACCCCCCTGGGGGGGATAGGCTAGAATAGAATGCTTTCTATATATTTCTGAGGCAATTATGGAAAACGATACCACCATCCGACGTTTGAAGATTATTGAAGGCCACCTGCGAGGTGTCATCCGTATGGTAGAGGAGGACACCTATTGCATTGATGTGATCCGCCAGATTCAGGCGGTGGAGGCTGCATTAAACAAGGTCAGTACAAAAATCCTGGAAGACCACTTGAATTCTTGTGTGATTACCGCCATTCAAGGCCCCGATAAAAAGGAGCGTGAGCGCGTTTTGAAGGAAATCGCAGAAGTTTTCGAAATGTCTACCAAAGTCTGAGATTAAATTACTAAAGGAGTATTCAAGCTATGACGACCGTAACCTATACTGTTCCCGCGATCCATTGTGGGCATTGCATCCATACGATTGAAATGGAAGTTGGTGAGCTACAGGGTATTCAATCCGTAAAAGCTGACCAGAACACAAAGAAAGTTCAAATTACATTTGACGCGCCGGCCAGCGAAGAAAAGATCAAGGCATTGCTGGCTGAGATTAATTATCCTGCGGAAGGTTTGATCAGCTTGTAGTTTTCAGACTTTATAGCCCTTTGTTTGGTCCATGGATGTGAAATGAGCAATACAAAGCAATTAACGCTCCCCATCACAGGGATGACCTGTGCCAATTGTGTCGCTACAGTGGAACGCAATCTCAAGAAGTTAGATGGTGTGCAAAGCGCTGTTGTGAACCTCTCCTCGGAACGCGCGACCGTCGATTTCGAGCCTGCAAAACTTAACCTCAGCGATATGATTGGGCGCGTCCAGCGCGCTGGGTATGGGGTTGCGACGGGTGAAGCCGATCTCATCATCAAACGTCTGGCGGATGACAACGATGCGCGGCGTCTAGAGAACGCGCTGATGAAACTGGAAGGCGTGCTCGACGCTCAAGTGAGCTTCACCACCGAAAAGGCGCGTGTGAAATATGTTCCGACGATCGTTACTCAGGCAGAATTACGACGTGCCATTAGCTCTACTGGATTCGAAACGGTTGAGTTTGGCGGCGGGGCAGAAGATGCTGAAGCAAAAGCACGCGAGAGGGAGATCCAAGAACAACGTCGACTGCTTATTATAGGTTTGATCTTCACCGTGCCTTTGTTCCTCTTTGCAATGGCGCGCGACTTTAATCTCTTGCCAGCGTCCTTTTATGAAATGACATCTATGGATGGTATGGGTGCCATCCCCGCGCCATGGACGAACTGGCTCATGCTGGCGCTTGCTGCACCTGTCCAATTCTATGTCGGTTGGCAGTATTACGTGGGCGCCTTCAAGGCGCTGCGTAATAATTCTGCGAATATGGATGTCCTGATTGTTATGGGTTCCTCAGCCGCATTTTTCTACTCGCTGCCGATCACATTTGGATGGCTGACGGGTCATGTTTATTATGAGACTGCCGCGGTCATCATTACGTTGATCAAGCTAGGAAAATTCTTGGAAGCCCGTGCCAAAGGACGTACCTCAGAAGCGATTAAGAAATTAATGGGATTACGCTCCAAGACCGCGCGCGTCGTTCGTGCGGGACGAGAAGTGGAGCTTGCTGTCGACGACGTGCATGTCGGTGATATGGTACTCGTCAAGCCCGGGGAAACGATCCCTGTAGATGGTGTGGTGGTTGATGGACGAAGCGCAGTCGACGAATCGATGTTGACCGGTGAGTCATTGCCAGTTGAGAAGAAACCCGGTGACTCCGTCATCGGGGCGACGCTGAATAAACTCGGTATGTTGAAATTTGAAGCAACCAAGGTTGGTAAGGAAACTGCACTGGCGCAGATTATCAAGCTTGTGGAAGACGCGCAGGCTAGCAAGGCGCCCATCCAGAAACTCGCCGATCAGGTCTCTGCGGTCTTTGTGCCAATTGTCATTGGGATTGCCCTACTTACCTTTGGGGCCTGGTATTTCTTTGGTCTCCAAACTGACGATCCATTTACACGCGCCCTGATAAATATGGTTGCAGTGCTGGTGATCGCCTGCCCATGTGCGATGGGGCTTGCTACGCCTACGGCTGTCATGGTGGGGACTGGAAAAGGCGCCGAAGCAGGCATCCTGTTCCGCAACAGTGAAGCCCTCGAGCGGGCTGGCAATGTCAATGTTGTAGTTTTGGATAAGACGGGCACGATCACGAAGGGTCAGCCAGCTGTCACAAACATAGTTGCCAATCGTCAATTACCAATTACCAGTGAAGATTTACTCCGCCTCGCAGCCTCGGTCGAAAAGGGAAGCGAGCATCCCCTCGGCGAAGCGATCTGGGCAGAGGCAACCACGCGCGGGCTGGCGTTGGCAGAACCTTCTGGGTTTAAGGCTGAACCCGGTCGTGGTGTGCAGGCGGAAGTCAATGGAAAGACTGTTATTGTCGGCAATATGAGGATGATGGAAACGCGTGGGCTGTCCTTGAACGGTCTTGCATCCGAAGTCACACGACTTCAGAACGAAGCAAGGACTGCCATGTTGATCGCTGTCGATAATGAGGTTGCCGGTATTATCGCGGTTGCAGATACTATTAAGGATGGCTCGAAGGAAGCGATTGCAGAATTACATCGCATGGGCTTGCAGGTTGTGATGATCACCGGTGATAACCAGGCAACTGCAGAAGCGATTGCCAGGCAGGTCGGCATCGATCAGGTTCTGGCAGAGGTGTTGCCTGAAGGTAAATCTGAAGCAGTAAAGAAATTGCAGGCAAACGGTTCAATGGTTGCCATGGTCGGTGATGGGGTAAATGACGCGCCTGCACTCGCTCAGGCAGATGTGGGCATCGCGATTGGTACCGGCACCGATGTCGCTATGGCTGCCGCACCTGTGACGTTAATGAGCGGCGATCTGCGCGGAGTCGCTCGCGCGGTTACCCTGTCTCGCAGAACGCTGAGCACCATCAAGCAAAACTTGTTCTGGGCATTCTTCTACAATGTGATTCTCATCCCGGCCGCCGCGCTCGGATACTTGAACCCGATGCTTGCCGCCGGTGCTATGGCGTTTAGCAGTGTCTTTGTCGTGACGAACAGCCTGAGACTGCGAAAGCAGCAGGTATAAGCATCAAGGCTCTATCCAGACAGTAAATGAAAGCTCACTTTCTGCCGCCCTGGCAGTAACTTCCCAGCACCCCTCCGTCGGAAAATATAGACCCGAAGCCTGGAAACGCGTTGGGTAACAGCAGGAAACTTCAGACTCCATCGGAGGAGCTTCTCCATCCAGTCGTTGTCCCGTGATTACCAGGTCCGCTCCTGCCGGTCGGAACCAGCCCACCTTGATCCACTCATCCGCCGCATTCAAGCGAAACTCTTCCTCTGTTGCCCACGACGCCGAAGACAAAATCGAGCTGTCTTTGCTGGCAAAATAATGACTATAAGCCGGCGGATCCTGAACCGCAGAATCCTCTGGAGGTTTGATCCAGAGAGGTTCCGTGAGCTGACATGCATTGATAGAAGTACCTTTTACGAATTGCATACCGGTACATGCCGCCAAGCCAAAAACAAAGAAAAGCACTAGGAATACGCGCTGAAAAAGTGTCATGCAATCTCTCCTGCTTTAGAAATTGTACTCATTCCAGTACACCGATCGGTTGCTTAAGGTTGCGTTCCTCTTATGCATAAAGGATGAGCTTTTCACTTTTTACAGTTTCACTGTATACTCTCCCCATGTCCCGTTACTTCACTCTTCCAGAAGCAAATGAAACATTGAATAACATTCGACCAATGATGGATGCTATTCAGGAGATCCGCCAGGCAATCCTGAAAAACCAGCCCGAAGCCTGGCCGGCAATCGAAAAATCTGCAGGAAACGGCGGGAACCGCGCACTCAGCAATATGATTGAAGATTTCGAAAAGCTCGACGCACTTGTTCACCAAATTCAGGACCTGGGTGTGCTGATTAAAGACATCAACCTGGGACTGTTGGATTTCCCTGCGCTAAGAGATGGACGAGAGGTATATCTATGTTGGCAGTATGGGGAAGGCGAGATCGCCTTTTGGCACGAGGTCGAAGCGGGATTTGCAGGCAGGCAGCCAATAGAAAGTTTTTAAGGTAATTTATCCTTAAGGGTTTGCGCTTGGCGCAAAGGTCGGTATAAACCCGACTGGGTAAATAGCGATCTTTTAGTGAAACCCTTAGCGTTTTCTATGGAATCAAAGGAGAATCATGAGTAAAGGTGTTTGGAATGGACTTGCCGCGTATGCACTCTGGGGATTTTTCCCCATTTACTGGAAGCTTCTGCACGAGGTATCTGCGTTAGAGGTGATCGGACATCGAATCAGTTGGTCATTCCTTCTACTGATCGTTGTCATTCTGCTCACGAGACAATGGAAGAATTTTCGTACAGCAGCACTGAGTCCAAAGGTAGTCGGGATTTACTTCCTCGCGGGAGTCTTGCTCACGATCAACTGGCTGATTTACGTCTGGGGTGTGAATTCAGGCTTTATTGTGGAGACCAGCTTGGGGTACTTCATCAATCCGCTGATCAGCGTGCTGCTGGGAGTCCTCTTCCTGCGCGAGCGGCTGCGGTCGATGCAGTGGGTTGCTGTGGCATTAGCTGCCGCCGGCGTACTTTACCTCACTCTTACATACGGACGCCCACCCTGGATCGCGCTTTCCCTGGCTGCTTCATTCGGTACATATGGTCTCGTTAAAAAACTCGCGCCACTTGGGTCACTCTATGGATTAACACTCGAAACCGCGCTGGTCTTTCCGATGGCTTTGATCTACCTCGTGTTCATGGGAACCACGGGGACGGGCGCGTTCCTTCATCAAGGTGTGCTCATCGATATCCTGTTAATCGGCACGGGAGCTGTGACCAGCATCCCTCTGCTTATGTTTGCCTCCGCTGCGCGCCAAATCCCACTGACGATGATCGGGATTTTGCAATACATCGCGCCAACCCTGCAATTTTTGATTGGTGTCTTTCTTTATCATGAA
>JAICRQ010000169.1 GCA_025966435.1 Anaerolineales bacterium
CTCTTTGGAAGGCAGTTCGATCTGGCTGAGTACGCTATCGGGGTCAACAGCCTGGAACCACAGTGCAGTTGGTTTATCAGCTCGCAGATTCCCACCGCAGAGAATCGCTGGGTCGGCACCAATGTCAGCGGTTACAGTAACCTGGTCTACGATGCTGCCTGTGCAAAAGCGCTTCAAACGGTATCCACCGATCCGGAGTATGCGTTCCACCAGGAGGCACAAGCAATCTTTGCGGCGGATCTTCCATCGATTCCTCTGTATCTGCGGCTCAAGGTCGCTGCCACGCGCCCCGATTTCTGCGGGTTCATGCTCGACCCTTCTTCTTCCTCGCCCCTGGCAGACATCGAAACATTCGATTACGGCCAGAGCTGCGAGCCTTAATGCATCTTTATCGAATCATCTCTTTGTAATACAGGTGACAGTCACTTTAGGCGACTCTTTACGGAGGCGGGCATTTGGAAACGTGACTATCGCCTTATTTTTCAATTAATCTGTGCTAAGTCTTTCGCATCGCGCGGTAAAGAGACAAAACTTTGCTATAATGCGTTCATTCCGGAACATGGGAGCACCCTGTGATGAACAACAACAAACCTTTGTTGGAAGTAAAAGGATTGAAAACGTATTTCTACACCGAAGATGGTGTAGTGCGCGCGGTGGATGGTGTCAGTTTTGAGGTATATCCTGGCGAAGTGCTGGGGTTGGTGGGTGAGTCGGGGTGTGGGAAAAGTGTTACTTCACTTTCGATCATGCGCCTTATATCCAAACCCGGCAGAATCGATGAAGGCGAGATTTTACTGGATGGGGAAAACCTTCTCAAACTGCCGGAAGAGGAAATGATCAAAGTACGGGGCAATCGCATTTCGATGATCTTTCAGCAGCCGCAAACGGCGTTGAACCCTGTGTTCAAGGTCGGCGATCAACTGGCAGAAGTGCTGGATGTCCACCAGGACCTGGGTAAGGATGCGGGTTGGAAGCGCGCTGTGGCGTTGCTTAAGATGGTCGGCGTACCAGACCCCGAACGCCGCGCCGAAGCCTATCCTCATGAGTTATCCGGTGGTATGGCGCAGCGCGTGATGATTGCCATGGCGCTCGCCTGTGTGCCCGAATTGTTGATCGCAGATGAACCTACGACAGCATTGGACGTTACCATCCAGGCGCAGATTCTCGATCTGATGCGCGACCTGCGCCGGGAAATGGGCACGTCCGTGATCTTGATCACACATGACCTGGGTGTGGTTGCCGAAATGGCAGAGCGGGTGGCGGTGATGTATGCGGGGGAGATCGTCGAGCAGACGGATGTCAACTCCTTATTCGATGAGCCGTTACATCCCTATACTCAAGGACTGATCGGTTCGATCCCGATCCTGGGTGAGCTCAAGGAGAGGCTGGATGTCATCCCTGGGTCTGTGCCTAACCTGGTCAACCTGCCACCTGGCTGCCGCTTTGCGCCGCGCTGCCAGGCGCGGTTCAAATATGCCTGCGCCCTTTGTGCCGAGGTTAAGCCCGAACTCGTAGAAGTCAAACGGGGACATTCTGTGCGCTGCTGGTTGTATCAGGACGCGGAGGAATATGATCACGTCGCTCCGCTGAGAGTAAGCTAACCGCTGCCCTTTATTGGAGCATCCAACATGGAAACAAATAACAATCATAAAGGCGAAGTTCTGGTAGAGGTCGACAACCTGGTAAAGTATTTTCCTGTACGCGCGGGGTTGTTGCAGCGTGTTGTCAACCAGGTGAAAGCTGTAGATGACGTCAGCTTTTTTGTAAAAAAAGGGGAAACACTTGGACTGGTGGGTGAATCAGGCTGCGGCAAGACGACCGTCGGGCGGACCATGCTGCGGCTGATCGAGCCGACCGGCGGCGCGGTCAAGTTTGAAGGCAGAGATGTCTTTTCGATGTCGCCACGCGAGATGAAGACAACGCGCCGCGATATGCAGATCATTTTTCAGGACCCCTATGCCTCGCTCGACCCACGCGTGCCGATTGGTGAATCGGTGATGGAGGGTTTGCATATCCATAAGATCGGCTCTCCCAGGGAACGCGTCGATATCATGCTGGAGACGCTCAAAAAGGTGGGGCTGGAGAGTTATCATTCACGCCGCTATCCGCATGAGTTTTCCGGCGGGCAGCGTCAACGTATTGGGATCGCGCGCGCGCTGGCGCTTCGTCCCAAGTTCATTATCTGCGATGAGCCCGTCTCCGCGCTGGATGTGTCTATCCAGTCGCAGGTTCTAAACATACTCAAGGATCTGCAGGCAGAGTTCGGGTTAACATATCTTTTTATTGCTCATAACCTTTCGGTTGTGGAGCATGTATCGAACCGGGTGGCGGTGATGTATCTGGGCAAAATGGTGGAGATGACTTCTCGTGAGGAGCTGTTCCGCAACCCATTGCATCCTTATACGCAGGCGCTGATGTCTGCGATTCCCGTGGCCAACCCGCGCTTGAAGCGACAGCGCACAATCCTGAAGGGGGATGTGCCAAGTCCTCTTAACCCACCACGGGGCTGCCGTTTTCACCCGCGCTGCCCGGTGGCGATCGAAAAATGCTCGCAAGTAGAACCTGCCTTCCTTGAAGTGAGTCCTGACCATTGGGTGGCTTGTCATCTGGCACATCCGTCATAAGATAGAAACATGTCTGCTCCCTCCGTTCTCCTTGTTGACGATCAGCGGGATATTGTCCGGCTCCTACATTCCAGTCTGCAAACGCTGGGTCACGAACTGAATATTATCGATGCCCCCTCGGGCGAGGAAGCGTTGTTGGAGGCATCCCTGCGCCGGATCGATCTGCTGGTCGCGGATTACCTCCTGCCGGGCATCTCAGGGGTGGAATTGATGCACAAGATCCGTGCCCGCAACCCTTCCCTGAAAGTGATCTTTATCACGGGCATGACCGCGCGCAAGGCGCGCGCGGAGATGCTTAATGCCGGGGCTGTGGCAATGTTCGACAAACCGATCCCGCTGGCAGATTTCCTGGATGCTGTCGAGCGAAGTCTTGGGCTGGTGCGTACGATTTTCCCTCCTGAGTCGAGCAGAGAGGCGGAGGAGCACCGCGAGACGCTTTCTGAAGTGCTTGGCGGTCTTCGGCAGAAGATCCACGCCGATGCCGTGTTCCTCATCAGTGACCGCGGACGTGTGCTGGCGCGGGCAGGTGATTTGTACGACCGCAGTATGGAAGTTTCCCTGCTCTCCGCGCTGATGGCGATCTTCAGCGCAGGATTGAAAGTCTCACGTTTTATTCACCAGGAAAATCTGGAAAATTATCATGTCTTCCGTAGTGAGGACCATGACCTGATCCTGATCCCGGTCGATGCCTCCCACGCCTTAATGCTTGCCGGGAAAGATGTGGCTGCAGCAGAGCGCGTTCTGCAAACGGTGAAGGAATTGCTTGCCGTGCGTAGCCATGTCGAAGTCGTGTTGAAGTCGCTTGGGGTGGCGCCCGTGTCTCTCGATGCGGAACCTTCCAGCGCGATCCCTGAGTCCGAACCGCTGACACCTGCTCCGCCGGAGCCGGAACCCGAGGTCGATCTCGATGCGCTATTTGCGGCAGCCGACAAAAATTCCCAGGTGAGAGATATCGATGCATTCTGGAACGATGCTGTGGAAAAGACAAGCAACATCCGCACCAACCCGGATGTGATCTCGTTTGAAGAGGCAAGCAAACTTGGCTTGACGCCAGGCAAGACAATGCCGGTCAAGCTAACCGGTTCCCTGAAACCGAACGAACCTCCTCCGCCTAAGTGACACACCGTACCTGAGCACGGTGCAGGTGTTGCCCATCACCCATCGCTATGATACAATCTGCCACGCATTGGGGCGTGGTGCAAGGGTAGCACACCAGCCTTTGGAGCTGTGGATCTTGGTTCGAATCCAGGCGCCCCAGCCTAGTGATTTCCCGCTGATGCGGGGCTTATTTTCCACCGCACAAGCGGTACTATGAGAAATAGGATTTATGGCGAAGAAAGCCCCGCCAAATCCTATTTTTGTTTGAGGGTATGACGATGAAGATAACTCCTGTCCTCCTTGCCGCCGGGCAGGGCACGCGCATGAAGTCAGACGTGCCAAAGGTGCTGCATCCCCTGTGCGGCAAGCCGATGTTGTGGCATGTGCTTCAGGCATTGAAATTCGCCACAACCGAAACGCCTGTGGTCATTGTGGGTCATGGCGCGCAAGAGGTAAAAAATTACCTGGGGGATACGGCAGAGTGTGTCTTGCAGGAGCCGCAGTTGGGGACCGCACATGCGGCGATGCAGGCAGAACCAATCTTGCGAGATAAAACCGATCTGGTCCTTGTGACCTATGCAGATATGCCTCTTCTACGCGGCAAGACGTTTCAGCGACTTGTAGAAACCCAGCGTCTCAATTCCGGGCCATTCAGTCTCCTGACTGTCATTGCAGACGACCCACGCGGGTTTGGGCGAATTGTGCGTAAAGCAGATGGGACGGTGGAAGCCATCGTCGAAGAATATGTTGCTACACCCGAGCAGCGTGAGATCAAGGAATTGAACGTGGGCGCGTACTGTTTTAAAGCGGAGTGGCTATGGGATGCCCTTCACCGTATTGAAAAGAATCCGAAAAAGGGTGAATATTACTTAACAGACATTGTGGAGCTGGCTGTGAAAGAGGATTTACCGGTGCAGGCCGTCGTGCACGATGATTTTATCGAAACGATTGGGATCAATACCCGAGTCCACTTAAGTGAGGCCGAAGCCGCCATGCGAACGCGTATCAACCGTGAACACATGTTGAACGGTGTCAGTATGATGGACCCTGCCTCTACCTATATCGATGCAGGTGTGAAGATCGGCCAGGACACGACCCTTATGCCGAATACCTACCTTCATGGGAACACAGAGATCGGCGAAGGCAATGTGATTGGTCCAAACACGATCATTCGCGACTCAAGGATTGGGAATCGGTGCAAGGTGCTGGTTTCTGTGCTGGAAGGCGCTCTTCTCGAAGACGACGTGGATATGGGTCCGTTCGCCCGCTTGCGCAAAGGTGCGCATCTGAAAAGTCACGTTCATATGGGGAACTTCGGCGAGGTCAAAGACTCCACATTGCATGAAGGCGTAAAGATGGGACACTTCTCCTACATTGGGAATGCTACCATCGGTGCGCGCACGAACATTGGGGCAGGAACCATCACAGCAAATTATGATGGGGAAAAGAAAAGCCCAACGGAGATTGGGGAAGATGTGTTCATCGGTTCGGACACGATGCTGGTTGCGCCGCTGAAGCTTGGGGATGGAGCCCGTACCGGCGCAGGGGCTGTCGTCACAAAAAATGTAGCTGACGATACTCTCGTAGTTGGCATGCCTGCGCGAGCCATTCGTAAACTGGAACGAAAATCCAAAGATAAATAACCACGGAGACGCCCAGGCACACCGTCTTAACGTCCCCGTAATGAGAAGAATGTATGACTCTTACACAACAAGAAAAACAAGCTCTGATCGATCTGGCTAACACAGCGCGCCAGCGTGCGTATGTGCCGTATTCAAAGTATCCCGTGGGCGCGGTGCTTCGCACGAAGACGGGTCGCCTCTATACCGGCGTCAATGTGGAGAATGCCGCGTATCCGCAGACAATGTGTGCCGAGCGCGTGGCGATCTTCAAGGCTGTCTCTGAAGGCGAAAAGGAATTCGAGGTCATCACAGTTGTCACAGACAACGGCGGCTCCCCTTGTGGGGGATGCCGTCAGGTGATGGCTGAATTCGGGCTGGATACCATTGTCATTCTGGCGGATGGGACGGGGAAACTTATTAAGGAGACAACTGTAAAGGAACTTCTGCCAGACGCGTTCACGCCCGATCATCTAAGTACACAGGGAAACGAGTAGACGAGCATACATGTTTCCCTGTCTACCGGTTTACGTGTATACTCCCTGCCATGTCCGACCCTAAATTTCGTTCCTTTCGAGTCGATGCTGTCGTCCTTCGTCACAGTGACTATGGCGAGGCGGATCGTTTGTTGACCCTCTACACGCGTCAGTTTGGGAAGACGCGCGCGGTTGCCAAGGGGGCACGCAAGATTGCTTCGCGCAAGGCGGGCCATATTGAACCGTTCACTCACGTCAAGCTGCAGCTCGCCAAAGGACGGGATATGCTGATCCTCACCCAAGCCGACACCGTCGATGCCTACCAGCCTCTGCGCGAGGACTTGATTCTCACGAGTCAGGCTTCTTACGTGCTTGAATTGCTCGACCGCTTTACCTATCAAGATGAGACCGAGAACTCCGCCATATTCCGGTTACTGACGGAAACCCTTTCGCGCCTCGCCTCAAAAGCCGATCCGTGGCTGGTGATTCGCTATTATGAGATGCGCCTGCTCGACCATTTAGGATTCCGCCCACAGCTCTTCGAGTGTGCCAATTGCAGACGCCCGATCCTCCCGGAAGACCAGTTCTTCTCGTTCAGCGCCGGCGGCGTGATCTGCCCGAGGTGCGGGCAGGGGCTGCGCAACCTCAAGCCGATTTCGGTGGAAACGCTCAAGTATCTTCGTCACTTCCAGCGCTCGAGCTACGCGGACGCCGCCCGCGCTCACCCCAGCGACGATATCCAGAACGAAGCGGAGAGCCTCATGCAGGGTTATTTCACCTACCTGCTCGAGCGCGAATTGAACACGCCTG
Source organism: Anaerolineales bacterium (assembly GCA_025966435.1). Classification (GTDB taxonomy): domain Bacteria; phylum Chloroflexota; class Anaerolineae; order Anaerolineales; family Villigracilaceae; genus Defluviilinea. The sequence continues at coordinate 6,628 of JAICRQ010000169.1, forward strand.
GTTTTCTGAAAAGTATCAAAGAATAGACGTCATTCGTTTCCCCCAGTTCAAAACAAATTTCCAGGCGAAGGGTACCGCAATAGGTTTCAGGATTCTCCAGATAAGGATCTGGGAACCTTTCCATTTAAGGGGATAGATCAAATGGGTAAGCAACCAGCGTGTGACCAATGCCTGGCCTAAGGCACTTTTGAGAACCCGTTTTTTATAGCCGTTGAAAGAAAAATCGTTCTTCGCAAAGGACTCGCCGATTGCGCGCGCTGCCAATGCTCCATAACCCAGAGCGATGCTGATGCCTTCGCCAAGGAACGGGTCCGCGCCTGCGGCATCGCCTACTAAGAGCACGCGCGGCGCAGCCATAGGATTTTGAGGCGAGAACCATCGAATGGGATGTCCTTTGATTTCATAATCCTGTAGATGCAAGCCAAAACGCGACATCTCTTCGTCAAGCGGCTCTTTCAGTGGCGGACGCTCCTCTTCCGCAAGGAGATTTGTGTCATAAATTCCCCAGCAGCGCATGACTTGCCCATTGACCTGCGTTGGAAAATCCCACACGTAGCC
>JAICRQ010000557.1 GCA_025966435.1 Anaerolineales bacterium
GATACGATCTCAGGCGTGACCATGCCCTGTTCATCTACATCCAGCCATTCGATCAGAAAGCCTTCGTATTTTTCAAGATGAAGCAATGTCTTCGTCACAGCAGGATGTTCGGCGCGTGAGGCGAGAATCCATCTGGCACCGGTCTTTTCGCGCATGGCATACGCCGCGCCGCGGATTGCCAGGTTATCCGATTCCGAACCACAGGAGGTGAAAAGAATCTCTTCCGGCTTGCAATTCAACACAGATGCCACCGTCTCGCGTGCGGAATCTACTGCCGCTTCGGCAATCTGTCCATAACGGTGAACAGAAGATGGGTTCCCGAACGAATCAGAGAAGAACGGCGTCATCACCTCGATGACGCGCGGGTCCACCGGTGTCGTGGCAGAGTAATCCAAATAGATCATAACTGGCAGATTATAGCATGAGCATCCATGGCAGGACCGTAGGGTGTGTATCCGTACCGTTGGACAAAAACCAAAATCCAAGTAAAATAGCGCCTCGTGTGGAAAGGAGACAGAATGCTTAAATTTCGATTAGTAGTTAGTTTACAGATCTTGATGATTGGAGCCTTGCTGCTCAGTGCCTGTGGTGCAACCGCGGCAGAACTCACCCCAACCGTAACGGTCAACCCTGATGAGATTCGGACGCAAGCCGTAGGGACGTTTGCCGCCGATCTCACGCTGACTGCATTTGCCGCCCCCACAAATACCCCCGCAGCGACCGTTACTCCCCTAGCAACGTTCACCGCTGGTGCCACCACCCCGGGCGGTGTAGCGGTGAACACCTTGCCAGCTGGTGGAGCCGCCACATCATCCTGTTATGGACTTGCGTTTGTGAGCGATGTGACGATTCCGGATAACACGCCGGTCACGGCGGGCCAGGCATTTACGAAGACCTGGAAAGTAAGAAATGCAGGCTCCTGTGCCTGGGATGCCGGATTCAAATTTGCGTTTACCGGTGGTGAACAAATGGGCGGTGCAACGTTCACGCTGCCTTCTGCTGTCGCTGCAGGTGCAGTATACGATATCTCCGTTCCCCTGACCGCGCCGAACAAATCAGGCACGCTGCGCGGCAACTGGCGCATGTCTACTGCTGCCGGGCAGTTTTTCGGCGATGAAGTGTACGTGCAGGTTGTCGTTGGCGGCGGAACCGGACCCACGAATACCGGGGCAGCCCCAACTTCAGGTGCCACCTCGACCACGGCTCCACCAGCGGCAACAGCAACAACCGGAACTCCGTAGAAACAAAATCCCTTCTCACTCGAACGAGAAGGGATTTTATGTCCACTAAAACACTTCCAGCGTACCGCGCTTCTTGGCTTCTATCTCAAAGACAGCAAATAAGAGATACCCCAACAATGCATACACCAGGCCAACGGCAAGTTCGCCCAGCAACAGTGGCATAACCTCTGTAAGACTGGCTCCTTGCACCAATAGTCGCGCCGCGGCAATTCCGCGCGTGAGAGGAAGCACGGAGGACGTTGCCTGCACCCAGGCAGGCACTTCATTCAGCCGGATGTTCGCACCGGAGAAAATCAAAAGCAGGAAATAAACGAAGTTATTCACGAACATCACATTGACTGTGATCAGACTCAAGCATCCCATCAGGAGTCCCAGTCCACAGGTGCTGATAGTGGTGATCAGGATCGTCAGCGCGAGGGCAGGAATGCTTGTGTTGGAGAGATCGAGTCCCATCAACGTTACACCCCAGAAGAATGCAATAATTACACCGAGCGCGCCATCCAAAATGTTCATGAATGCACGGCCCATAAAGACAACCAATCGATTCGCAGGGGTGCCAAGAATGTAACCGAGCGTCCCGCTGTCGCGGTCCCCGCCGACGCTCATCGTCATGCCATAAATCCCACTGACCGCCGCGATCTGAAGCGCGTTGCCAACGATATAAAACGCGCTGTTATCGGCACTGGTGGCAAAGGTTCCCAGATATACAAAGAAGAACATCTGCGCCAATGGCATGAGGATCTTGGATGCCATATATTGAATAGGGCGCATCCAATGAAAGAGAGCGATGTACGAGAGGAGTGCACCCTGCCAGAAGAGGCGGAGGTTGTTGGAGAGGGTTTTCATCAACCATCACTCCATTCCCAGCGTGGCGTCGGCGCGGGCTTTATAGAGCATGAGCTTGAACAGACGTGAGGCGACGAGTAGATCGATCAATGAGAATAACAACATCATGCCCCAGGCGAAAAAGGTTTGATTGAGAGATGCTCCGCCTGTCGAGGTCCCATGCAACGCGACTGCTGCCCAATAGGGCGGAAGCAGGTACGAGATGGGCGTCGTCCATCCCGGCAGGAGTGCGATCGGAAAGAGAAATCCACCCAGGACGTAGATGGGGAATTCCATGGCATTCTGCCAGGCACGAACGCCCGGGTTCATCACAAAGATCGGCGCAATGATCAGACCGAAACTGACGAAAGCAACGACGGCGAAGACCACCGAAACTGCAAATAAAAGAGGCTGCTGGACATCTAGCGAGTAACCGAAGGCAAATACAGCGACGAGATATCCCAGTACCATCGAAAGCAAAGATTGGATCACATTCGCCAGATTCTTACCAAATACAATGACCTCGAACGGCGTGGGGAGCGCCACAAGCGAC
>JAICRQ010000051.1 GCA_025966435.1 Anaerolineales bacterium
CAGGGCGCACGCGAAAAATATAGAAATGGTCAGCAACCAGTTTCGCGATACCACCCTGGGTGTCCTGCGCATTACGTTCCTCTCCGCCCTGGCTCTGGAGTTGCTGGCAACCCTCAGCACCGCCGTCATTGCGGTGGAGATCGGCTTCCGCCTGCTGTATGCAAGAATAGACTTTCTTGAAGCCTTCTTTATCCTTGTCCTCGCACCGGAGTTCTATATGCCGCTACGAATGCTCGGCACGCGCTTCCATGCCGGGATGGCTGGCACAACCGCCGCAAAACGGATCTATGAGATCTTGGATGCACCAGCGCCCAGTAATCAGTTGACCATGAGCAGTAAGCAGCCTGTTGAGGGAGTATCGTCCATTGTGTTCAAGGATGTGAGCTATACCTATCCCGATGCAACAACACCTGCGCTCGAAAATATCAATTTGCAGATTGATAGAGGCCAACATATTGCCCTCGTCGGCCCAAGTGGCGCGGGGAAAAGCACACTTGTAGATCTCCTGCTTGGCTTTGTTCAACCCACGTCAGGCGCAATCACTGTCAACAACAGTTTATCAATTACTAATTATCGCGAAGCATCCCCTGCGGACCAATTACTCTCCTCTATCGCCTGGGTCCCGCAAAAACCCTATCTTTTCCACGACACGATCGCAGCCAATATCCGTCTTGGCAGACCTGATGCAACCAGTGAAGAGGTAATGGAAGCCGCCAGAGTCGCGCATTTGCATGGTTTCATCGAAACACTGCCTGAGAAATATGAGACCGTTATTGGCGAAGGCGGTGCACGTCTCAGCGGCGGACAGGCGCAGCGTCTCGCGCTTGCTCGCGCGTTCCTCAAAAACGCGCCGATTCTAATCCTCGATGAGCCTACCTCCAGCCTCGACCCGGAAACCGAATCACTGATGGAAGAATCCATCCGCCGTCTCATGCAGGAACGGACCGTCATCACTATCGCTCACAGGTTAAATACGGTCTTTCGAGCAGATCAAATTGTTGTTCTTGAGGGAGGTCGAATTTTTGAGGCAGGAACCCATCAAGAGCTACTTACTCAGGATGGAGCATATGCTCAAATGGTAAAGACTTTTGAGGAAAGCGCAAGTGAAGAAGTAAGAATAGAAAAGGTAAAAAGTAGAATACTGGAAACTCAAGAACTTAATCTCTCATCTCCAGTTGCTAATTACCAATTACCACTTACCGCTCAATCCTTCATCCTCACCCGTCTCCTCTCCTTCCTCCACGGCTCCTGGAATTGGGTGGCGCTATCCGCCCTGCTCAGCACTCTCACAATTGGCTCGAGCGTGGCACTGATCGGCACGTCGGCATGGCTAATTTCTACAGCTGCCTTACATCCCTCTGTGGCGGATCTGGGCGTTTCCGTAGTCGGTGTGCGTTTCTTTGGAATCACACGCGGTCTCTTCCGGTATCTTGAAAGACTCGTCTCGCACAACGTGACCTTTCGTCTGCTTGCCCGCCTGCGCGTGTGGTTTTATGAGAAGCTCGAACCGCTCGTACCCGCGCGGTTGCTGGACTACAAAAGCGGGGACCTTCTGGCGCGCGTCATCGGCGATGTAGAGACATTGGAAAACTTCTATGTGCGCGTGATCTCTCCATCGTTCACTGCGATATTGATCGGACTCATAGTTGCAGTTTTCTTCGCCTCTTTCTTCCCAGCGATCGCGTTTGTGCTGATTGGCTTTTTCCTCATTTTAGGCTTGTTCCTGCCGCTTCTCGCCCAGGCTGCCAGCCACGCATCCGGGCAGCAACTAATCACGCAGCGTGCGGAGATTCAATCTCAGCTCGTGGACGGGATCCAGGGAATGGCAGACCTGCTCGCTTTTGGCCGCGCTAGCGACCGGTTGAGTCAGATCTCACTCACCGGAACCACGTATGGTGCCACCCAGAAACAGATGGCACGAATTAGCAGCATTCATTCGGCATTGGGGATATTGTTCACGAATCTGGGCGTATGGCTCGTCCTGTTGCTTGTGATTCCCCAGGTTACGGCAGGCAATATCAAAGGAGTCATGCTGGGCACCTTTGCGTTGATGACTCTGGCATCCTTTGAAGCTGTCACGCCTCTGCCGCTTGCCGCGCAGCTGTGGAATGCTTCGCGTGAAGCCGCAAGGAGGCTATTCGAGGTGGTGGATGCAAAGCCAGCTGCCAAAGATGATATTCGATATTCGAGTGTCGAATATCGAATATCGAATATCGAATTCTCGAGTCTCTCCTTCAGTTACCACACCCAATCTATTCCTGCACTTCAAAATGTCACATTTTCTGTTCCAGCTGGAAAATCAGTTGCAATTGTTGGTCCAAGCGGCGCAGGGAAAAGCACGCTCGCAAATCTTCTGCTTAGGTTTTGGGATTACGAATCGGGGGAGATTACCTTAGGCAGCAAGTCGTTGAGGGAACTGGATCAAGATGAAGTCCGAAAGCGAATCGCGCTGGTCTCACAAAGTAGTTATTTTTTCAATACCACCATCCGTGAAAATTTGCGACTGGCGCGTCGATCCGCCAGTCCACAGGAAATCGAAGCGGCGGCACGCGCCGCGCAAATCCATGAATTCATCATGACCCTCCCAAAAGACTATGACACCTTGATCGGCGAACGAGGCTTAAGGCTATCGGGCGGTGAACGACAGAGGCTGGCAATCGCACGTGCCCTGCTTAAGGACTCTCCTATTCTCATTCTTGACGAACCCACCGCCAACCTGGACCCGCAGACCGAAAAACAGGTGCTGGATACGCTCTTTGAAACGATGCGTAATAAAACATCCATACTGATTACACACCGTCTCGTGGGCCTGGAACACGTGGATGAGATCCTGGTGATGGAGCGGGGTCAGATTGTGGAACGGGGCACACACAGAGAGTTATTGGCGCGTAAGGGTCTTTACCGACGGTTATGGGACATACAAAATCAAATTTTATCTGACCGGTTCGCCCTGCCTGCCCGTTTCACAGATTTGAAAGCTACGTAGGAAAACCGTTAACAGTGCTTGCACCGCTCCCTCGAACATGCTATAATATGGCATCTCCCCAGCTGCATTACAGACTTATGAGGCGGAATCGGGATGCACAGTGATCTAACCTGTACGAGTTCCGCGTAAACAGAATTTGAAGGAAAATCCACACCCATCCACAACCTAAGGGACGTTACCAGAGTGCCGGATGCATTCTGGGCAATTTTTGCATTCATTCCATTCAATATCCCACCCAATGAGAAAAACTATGAAAATACTTGAACTTGAGAACGAACCTCTTGGCAAGCTGCGCGCCATTGCAAAGAGTCTGAATATCCCAAACGCCAACCGCCTGAAGAAAGAGACACTTGCCATGATGATCCGCGAGGCAGAGGCGCAAAAAGAAGGCATCGAGCTGCGCGGCGGAATCCTCGAGATTATGAGCGAAGGCATCGGCTTTTTGCGAGCCACGAATTACCGCATTAGCGACCAGGATGTCTACGTCTCGCAAGCCCAGCTTCGGCGCCACGAACTGAGAGCAGGCGATTTGGTCATCGGGCAGGTCCGCCCGCCGCGTGAGAGTGAACGACACTTCGGATTACTAAAGGTCGAATCAATCAATGGCGTGGACCCTGAAAACGCCTCCCACCGACCGGTATTTGAAACACTCACACCGATCTTCCCGGACAAGCGCTTTGATCTCGAAACCGACCACGACACGCTCGCTCCACGCCTGATCAACCTCGTCGCTCCGATCGGTCGGGGCCAACGTGGACTGATCGTCTCCCCTCCAAAGGCGGGCAAAACAACCATCCTGAAACAAATCGCAAACTCGATTTCAACCAAATATCCCGATGTCCACTTGATTGTTGCTCTAATCGGCGAACGCCCGGAAGAAGTGACCGATATGGACCGCTCGGTGGATGCCGAAGTTGTGGCGTCCACGTTCGACGAGCCGGTCACCTCCCATGTGCGGACAGCTGAACTCGCCTTAGAGCGGGCTAAGAGACTCGTGGAGATCGGTCGTCACGTGGTAATCTTGATGGACTCGATCACACGTCTGGCGCGTGCCTACAATCTGGTTGTCAACCCCTCCGGGCGTACGCTCTCAGGCGGTATGGATCCGTCGGCGCTGTATCCGCCGAAACGTTTCTTCGGCGCAGCCCGCAATATCGAAGAAGGCGGCTCCCTGACCATTATTGCGACCTGTCTCGTGGACACAGGTTCCCGTCTTGACGACGTGGTCTTTGAAGAGTTCAAAGGCACCGGTAATATGGAATTACATCTTTCCCGCAAATTGCAGGAACGCCGCATCTTCCCTGCCGTGGATATCGAACGCTCATCGACGCGACGTGAGGATCTGCTGCTGGGACCCGATCTGCTGCAGCGTGTTTGGTTAATGCGCCGCATGTACATCCAGATGATTTCATCGCCGCCAGCAGGCGCAGGGATGGATCAGTCGGTCGCGACCGAAGCGATCGTCACCCGCCTCGATCGTGCCCGCAACAATCAGGAATTTCTGGAAAATCTAGGAAGAGATTCTTAACGTACTGCCAATAATTTCTGCTTTCCCAAAATGGCTACACTTTCCTCCTATTTCAACAACCACCGCTTCAGCATCATCAGCTGGGCTGTCACGCTTGTGCTTGTGGCAGGTATGATCCTTGGCGCGTTCCAGTGGAAGGAAGCTCAACAGGGAGGGCAGGCACTTATCCCTATCCCCACAGCCGCATCGGAGAAAAAGCAGCTAAACGTTCCCATGCCTGCGCTGGGGGGACCACTGGCATTTGCAGCCATAGAACGGGAAATCCAGATCAAGACCAATGTGCCTGCCGACAAGCCGCGCTACGATATTGAAGAGTACCGCGTTGTGCACGGTGATTCCGTCTTTGCGATTGCAGAATCCTTTAAAGTCCAACCGGAAACAGTTTTGTGGGCGAACTATGATGTTTTGCAAGATGATCCCCATAGCCTCGCACCCGGGATGGTGCTGAAGATCCCTCCGACAGATGGCATTTACTATCAGTGGAAGGAAAATGACACATTGGAGAGCGTTGCCACGGAACTCAGGGCATCTGTGGATGATATTCTCAATTTTCCCGGCAATGACGTCGATCTCGCTAACCCGAAGATAGAGTCCGGCTCGTGGGTGATGGTGCCCGGCGGGGAACGCGAGTTCGTACAGTGGCTGGTGCCGACTATAGCAACCGGCTCTTCTGGAACGTCCTCCACCAACGAAAGTGCCTGTCCCGGTGGAGCCGTGGGCGGCGGAGGTTTCACCTGGCCCGCCGACGCTCATAATCTCTCCGGCAACGATTACTGGTCCGGGCATCTCGGCGTCGATATTGCTGCCGGACAAGGCGCGGCGGTCTATGCGGCGGATAGTGGCGTAGTGACGATGGCGCAGGGCGGCTACAACTACGGCTATGGCAATGTGGTCCAGATCGATCATGGAAACGGATATTCAACCATCTATGCCCACTTAAGTACAATCGGTGTAGGACTCTGTGAAAGCGTGGGGGCTGGGCAGTGGATCGGCGCTGCTGGAAATACAGGCAACTCTCAGGGCGCTCATTTGCATTTCGAAGTGCGGCAAAACGGCGGTTTTATCAATCCCTGGTTTGTCTTACCCTAGCAGATAAACCCTAATGGTCTTAAAAACCTTTAGGGTTTTAATTTTCCATGAATCAAAACCAACTCAAGAAGGCTCTCTCCAAGCTTCCATTAGGGGATGTGCGCTACTTCGACTCCATCGGCTCAACGAATAATGAGGCGCTCGCGTGGGCAACCGGCGGCGCAAGAGACCTTTCCCTGGTGATTGCGGATGAGCAGACCGCGGGACGAGGACGCCTCGATCGGAAGTGGTTTACGCCCAAGGGATCCGCGCTAGCCGTGAGCATCATCCTCCGCCCTGCTGCCGGAGAAAAGCCTCACCTTACTCGGATCGTGGGGCTGGCTGCTCTTGCCGTAGCAGATGCCTTGCGGACGCGCAGCCTCGTTTCGCAGATCAAGTGGCCCAACGACGTCCTTTTGAATGGGCGTAAAGTGGCTGGAATCCTGGTCGAATCGGTATGGTCTGGCGAAGAAGTGGACGGTCTGGTGATCGGCATCGGCATGAATGTACTGAAAGGGTCAGTACCGTCCGCTGAGCTCCTGCAATTTCCCGCCACAAGTCTGGAAGAATCGCTGGGACCGCTGGTGGAGCGTGAACCGCTGTTGCACGATATCCTGGCAGGGTTGATCGCCCTCCGGCCCCACCTAGGTTCGGATTCGTTCATCTCTTCGTGGGAGAAGGCGCTCGCCTTCCGCGGCGAACAGGTGCAGGCAGAGCAGGGAGAAGGGTCCCTCGCCGCCGGAAAATTACTTGGCTTGGAATCCGATGGGAGCCTGAGGCTCATGGATGAGGACGGCAAATCCATAACAGTACGATTTGGGGATGTGAGCCTGCGTCCGGGCAAGTAATGCCCGTGATATACTACCCGCACAACGAGGTCACCATGTTTGATAATTTACGCGATTCAGCAGAGTCATCTTTCTACGAAGAAGAACCAAACGACCTTTACAAGGAACCGGTCGCACAACCCGCGCCCCGGCGCCGCGTTGCTGTTGCCCACAACGGACGTTTTCTCGGCATGACCGCTCAGCAGCGATTCCTGATCTCGGTCATGCTGCTGTTCACGGTTTGCATTGTCGGTACTCTGGCGATGTTTGTGCTGGAGAAAATGTCACTTTTTTAAGTACAACTTTGTAGTGGCGACTTCCCTGGCACCGCCTGCCAGGGCAGGTGTGCGCAGCACCCCTTGCGGGCCGGTCGCTTTTGACACAAAACGAACGACTAAAGTCGTTACTACATGAAATAAGAGAAGTCCAGTGAAAACACTGGACTTCTTTGCTATACCAACTGCGGCTGCGCCTCTGGTACCTTTTCGTCGCCGTTGAGCGCAGCGCCTGCCTTTTTCAAATCCTCCGCTGCAATGCGCGCTACAGACGCCACGCTATCGCCCGGTTGCGGCTTGATCAGATGGACTCCGCGTGTGGAACGTCCTGCCTGTCTGACATCCCTGACCTTGATACGGATGGCAACACCGTTGGAGGTAATGATCGTCAAGTCATCCGCCTGCTGGATCACACGCGCGGCAACAATCTTGCCGATATCTTTCAATGCCTTCTGATCTATCGTCGAAATACCGTTCGTAGCACGTCCTTTGGGAGTATAGGCACTCAAAGGAGTCTGTTTTCCGAAGCCAGTACTGGTAATGACAAGCAAGGAGCCATCTTTTTCCACAACGTCCATGCTGGTGACACAATCGCCGTTCAGAAGGCGGATCGCCTGCACACCGGCTGCCTGCCGCCCCATCGACCGGATTTTGTTTTCGCTGAAGCGTAGCGCCTGTCCCTGTTCGGTGACAAAGATCACCTCGTCGTTCCCGCTAGTTAGGCGCGCCCAGCCCAGCTTGTCGCCATCGTCCAGAGTCATGGCAATCAAACCGGAAGGCCGGACCGCCGCGAATTCCTCCATGACGACCCGTTTCACTTTACCGCGGATCGTCGAAAGCACACAGAACCCATGCGCAGAGAAATCGGAAACTGCTATAGCGGCCGTAATGCGCTCATTGGGTCCTAGTGAAAGCACATTCACAAGGGGAATGCCCTTGGCGGCGCGATCGGCATCGGGAATCTGGTAGACCTTCTCCGAGTAGACCTTACCCCAATCCGAGAAGAACAGCATCGTGTCCAGGCTGCGCGCCGGGATGAGCGCGACCACCGTGTCTTCCTCTTTGGTAGTATGCCCCATCACCCCGCGCCCACCGCGGCTCTGCGAACGAAACGCCGAAGCCGCGACGCGCTTTACGTAGCCGCGTTCCGTAAGGCTGATGAGCACCGCTTCGTCCTGCACCAAGTCTGCTTCACTGAGAGTCTCCGTGGCTTCGGCGGCGATGCGGGTGCGGCGGTCGTCGCCATATTTCTCGGCAAGATCGCGCATATCGTCCTGGATGAGCGCCAGGATCTTTTTCGGACTCGCAAGCAAATCCTCCAGCCGTGCAATCTGCTCGGTGACCTGTTTATGCTCTTCCTCGATCTTCCAGCGCTCGAGCGCCGCCAGCCGGCGCAGCTGCATATCCAGGATTGCCTGCGCCTGGAGTTCGCTCAATTTGAAACGCCTGACCAGGTTTTCCTTGGCAATGTCGGCATCCTGTGACTCGCGGATGGTTTCAATGACCGCGTCCAGGTTTGCCAGCGCGATCAGGTAGCCATCGAGAATATGCTGGCGGGCGCGGGCTTTCCTCAGCTCAAAATCCGTGCGGCGGACGATGACCGTCTGCCGGTGTTCGATGAAGATCTGCAAAGCTCGTTTAAGTGGGAGCGTGCGCGGCTCGCCATCCACCAGTGCCAGGAGCTGCACACCAAAGGTGGACTGCAGGGCCGTGTATTTATACAGTTGGTTGAGTACCTTCTTGGGCTGCGCGCCGCGTTTGAGCTCGATCACGATACTCATACCGCGCTGGTCGGATTCATCGCGCAAGTCTGAGATCTGGTCTATCCTGTCTTCCCGGACCAGTTCGGCGATCCGCTCGATCAAGGTTGATTTATTGACCTGAAACGGGATTTCCGTGATGATGATCTCGTGCCTGCCGCTTTTCCCCTCTTCGATGTGAGCGACGCCGCGCACGACCAGGCGTCCCCTGCCCGTCCCATAGGCCGACTCGATCCCCTCGCGCCCGACAATGATGCCGCCGGTTGGGAAATCCGGACCCGGGATGCGCTTCATCAGCTCATCCAGCGGGATGTCGTCCATCGTCTCGTAGTTGTCGATCAGATAGATGATCGCGTCCGTCAATTCGCGCAGGTTGTGCGGCGGGATATTGGTCGCCATACCGACCGCGATACCGGCGGTGCCATTGAGCAGCATGTTCGGCACACGCGCAGGCAGTACGAGCGGTTCTTCCAGGGAGTCGTCGAAGTTGGGACCGAAATCCACCGTATCCTTGTCGATATCGGCAAGCAGCTCTTCGGCTAATCGGTGCAGGCGGGCTTCCGTGTAACGCATGGCAGCCGGCGCGTCGCCGTCTACCGAACCAAAGTTACCCTGCCCATCCACGAGCATGTAACGCATGGAAAAATCCTGCGCCATGCGAGCCATGGTCTCGTAGACCGCTGAGTCGCCGTGAGGGTGGAACTTACCCAGCACTTCACCGACGATACGAGCGGATTTTTTGTACGCGGAATTCGAACGGATACCCAACTCGTGCATTGCATAGAGAATGCGGCGATGGACAGGCTTTAGCCCGTCGCGAGCATCCGGCAGAGCGCGTGCCACGATCACGCTCATGGCGTAATCCAGATAAGCTTCGCGCATCTGGGAGTCGATATCTACTTGTTGGACGTTTCCGTTTTGACCGTTTAAGGGGGTTTCTTCTGCCATAATTTTCTCTAGAGTAGGGTATCGGCATAAAAAAGACACGAAGGACGAGTTTCTGTGACTCCGCGTCTTAACTAATGAAGGACATGCCTGATTTACCTATGAATATTTACAGGCCCAATTTTACCATTCTTTGCCTACAGCATCTTTCCCAGTTAAATTTTGGGCTGTTACAGCCGTAACGGAGAGCCTAATGGAGCTTTTGGCTTTTGCCTACATAAAGCTCTAATAGAGATCGGTACTCTTTTCTGGTGATCTGCCTGTCTTTCTCCAACCTTGCAAGGAGTTGATCAAATTCCGACGGACTTTTCCCCAACTGGTCCTTCTCAATCTTGGCTTCCAGTTCTTTATAGATAGTAGAGTGCTGCATGGTGTTACCCTGATTTCTTTGGTGTCATGATTACATTGTAGTAGAGGCTAGGATGCAAATCAGACTGCACAGCACTGGTCTTAAAGTGCCCAGTTGTCCATCATAGCATCTGGAACAAACCTTCTATTTCTCCTTCTAGCTATATGCTTAAAGCAAAAGTCCCGCCTTCGGGCGGGACTTGGGATACTAAACACTCGATTGTAATGCCTGATTTACTCTTATTATACCACCCCACCCGCCCTCCGGGCACCCTCTCCAGATGCGCAGAGCAGCCTAGCAGAACATTCAGTGTAAGAGCGAATATGGGGAGGGAACGGGTAGGGCAACAAAAAACTCGCCTTTCAGCGAGTCTTTTTGACGCTCTTTCAAGCAGTCTGTGGTGATGCCGAAGGTGGGACTTGAACCCACATGAGGGAACCCTCACTACGCCCTGAACGTAGCGCGTCTGCCAATTCCGCCACTTCGGCTTTTTGTGCGGACTGAATTTTATCTCAAAGACGTGTTTTGTCAACCTGATAGGAATCCGGGAACAGGGAACAGGATGGGCTAATGATCAGGAACCTATGACTTTCAAGATTGCAATCAAAATCGCATGCGCAGTGTGGAACAAAATTCAAATTACTACGTCATGTGTATACCCTGCCAGACCGAAACGTTCATTGCAACAAAAATTCAGTACTGTTAGGGGATACAACTTAATCGATGAAATTGCGTTAATAGATATAGAGGAAAGGAGGATAACATGTTCATTATTGTTGCATCTGTCCTCTTGCTCGTGTTCGTCGCCCTCGCCGGCGCGGACTTACTCATCTCGAATATCAATTCGGATGAGCTGAGCAACATGGGTGTCGAGGAAAAGTCATGACCCTGGACGCCCAACGCCACTAGCCCGATGTCACGCCTTACCAGGCAAAACGACATCGGGCTTTTTATTTAAGGGCAAAGGTATAATCAGAGAAAATTTCACTGAGGCAATAATGGATTTTTCTCTCTCCCAAGAACAGCAAATGACCCGAAACATGGTACGTGACTTCGCTCAAAAAGAGATCGCGCCAGTGATCAGGGAGTACGACCGCAAGCAGGAGCCGATTCCCTTCGCGCTCAAACGTATGGGTGAGCTGGGCATTCTCGGCCTGCCATTTCCCGTCCGCTATGGCGGTGCGGGAATGGATTACATCGCCTGGGGGCTTGCCTGTGAAGAGCTGGAAGCAGTAGATACCTCTCTGCGGGTGGCGATGTCTGTGCATACGGGTTTGTGTGCGATGACGGTTTTTCAATGGGGAACGGAAGAGCAAAAGCAGAAGTTTCTGATCCCATTGGCAAAAGGGGAAAAGATGGGCTGCGGCGTATTCACCGAGCCGGGGATGGGATCAGACGTGGCGGCAATGCATACTTCTGCAAGGCGAGATGGCGACTTCTACAGCCTGAACGGGGAGAAGATGTGGATCTCGCTTGCTTCCAAAGCTGATTTCGCATTAGTCACCGTTAAGACAGATTCGTCTGCCCGAAAGGCTTCGGAAGGGCTATCCTCATTCATCGTTGACCTGCACAGCCCCGGCGTGACGCGTGGCGACATCCACGGTAAGCTGGGCGTGCGCGCCGGCGCGACGGGCTGGATTAACTTCCAAGATGTGCGCGTACCCGTTGAGAACCGGATTGGTGAGGAAGGCGAGGGATTTAAGATCACGATGAGCGCCTTCGACCATGGACGCTACACCGTCGCCTCGGGCGCGACTGGTATCGTCCGAGCGGCATTAGAAGCCAGTGTGAGCTATGCCAAGTCCCGTACGACGTTCGGCAAACCGATTGCCGAGCATCAACTGATTCAAGAGAAGATCGCCAAAATGGCGCAGGATTACGAGATTGCCCGCCTGCTCTATCTACAGTCCGGCTGGATGCAGAATATGGGGATGCGAAATACTTTGCAGACATCCTATGCCAAGAAATTTGCTACAGAGGCGTCCTTTAGCGCCGCGAACGAAGCGATTCAAATCCACGGGGCATATGGCTTCAGCGATGAGTTTGACGTGGAGCGCTATCTGCGCAACTCCAAAGGCGCGATGATCTATGAGGGCAGCTCCGAGATCCAGACCCTCATTCAGGCTGGCTATGCGCTGGGCGAACGGATAGATAAGCCGCTGCGTTGCGAATTACCGGCATATGATGAGGCATTCTGGCAGGAATAAAGGCAATGAACCACTAAGGACACGAAGTAGCACAAAGGTTTTTAATTGTTTTCCTCAGTGCTCTTTGATAGAAATAATGATTAAGTGAGATTGTTTCGTTGCGAAAAGCCGTGAAGCATCCTCACAATGATGAACACCAATGGAAATGTAAATCCAATTTTGGAGGAGTCTCTTGAAAATCATCGCTTGTATCAA
>JAICRQ010000383.1 GCA_025966435.1 Anaerolineales bacterium
AGGTTAAATGCCTGACCTTCCACCGCGTCCACAGTCACCTGCTCAGCAGGTGTTTTTTCGAACTCCCCATCACTTCTGCTGGCTAGGGCTTTTAAGTATTCATCGATAATTTCCTCTTCGGAAGAAGTGGAACCCACGCTTGCGAAAGAAATAACCAGGGTCCCCTCCAGGTTGGAAATAAACACTTCGCGTTCTCCAATTTGCGAAGTGTAACCGATCGGTACACGGACAGAAAAACCTCCGTCGTTGATCACGTGTGTTTCTCCCAGCTTAACAACAGGAGTTTGGGTTGGAATCAGAGTTTCCGTGGGCGCTGCTGTGGCTGTCTGTGTTGGGATTGACGTGCTTGTCGGATTCAGAGTTGCTGTTGGCGTGGGTTCTGCAATAAGAGGCGGAGAGCAGCTAACAGTGAATATCATGAAAATGATTCGGATACAGAATTTGACGAGGGGTTTCATAACGCCCACTCTGTAACCATTTCCGGGATCGGGTGAATGTTAATCATAAATACTGGCTTCTTTGATCGATTTTTGAATTCATGCCAGACGCCAAGGTTGATCACAATTACAAGGTGAGCTGCGGCAGCCAAACACTCCTTGATGTTCTCCAATCAACTCGTTGCCCCCACCATCGTGTAGATCAACTTCAACGCTTCTTTACTTCCGCCCCTGTAGCCATTTTTCGAAAGATTGAGGACTCTCTGTGGAGCGCTTTCCAAGCAGAAGACCTTCCACGCCGATATCTTCATCCAGATCGGGCCAATGAAGACCATAACCCGCTCCGCTAATTTGAACATTGGCACGTTCCGATGCGTTGCCATGTACGAGACGCGGAAACCAGCCAATGGGAACGGAAACCGTTCGACCGTCTTCCATGTCCACGGAGAGTGTATCATCAGTAACAGTTGCTCTAACGACCCTAGGCAGAGGGAGGGTTACCACTACAGAAGTTGTCCCATTCATTTCTCAGTGTCTCCAAATTTTCTGTTGCTATCCTTTCAATATCTCGCAATTCTTTTCGGCTGTAACCATGACTTTCCACAAGCGAGACGACAGGATCGAGCCAGAATTTGGCACTCATATCTTCCCGATCTACATGCATGTGTCGCGGTTCATCACAGTCATATGAATAAAAATAAAAGCGATAAGGACCAATTCTCAAAGCGGTTGGCATTGTTACACGTGAGTAAAACGTATGTGCATTATAACCAGTTTGCTCCAAGACAAGCAAAGAGTAAGATCAACCCTCACATCGTCCAATGTTCTGCTTTCATATCGAGTTCATCAGACCAGCGGTAGTGCAGCTTAACGATTTCCTCTATGATGTCAGTGGGCAAGGGCTGGATGTTTTCCGCAGCGGATACGAACTCCCTGAGATTCTCGATCTTACTGGTCGCACCCACCGTCGCGCGGACCAGAGGAAAGCTGTGCGCGAAACGGACGCAGAATTCCGTCCAGCTTTCGATGCCCGAGCGCTCGAAGATCGGCGTCACCTCGGCAGCGCGTTCCTGTAAATACGACTTCCAGGCATAACCCGGCACATCCCGCAGGCGGTGGATATTCCCGCCCGCGACGGTGCGCATGGCGATCATCGGCTCGTCACGTTCGACGAGTTCGTCCCAGAGCTCATTCGAAGCAAATCGCTGGAGCGGATTGAGATAAAAGATGTATCCATCGACGATCCCTTCCGGGTAACCGCCGTGCAGTGCCTTGAGCGCCACATCGGAGGTCCACGGAAAGACTTCGAGCACGAAGCGGTTGACCAGCCCCTGTTGCTTGAGACGCGCGAATTCCTCATAACAGGCCCCGCCGCTGGCATACTCTTCCGCCAGTGACTCGCTCAGGCAAAGTTGACCCAATTCCAAGTTTTCCAGTCTCAAAGCAATCAGATGCTTATGGACCACATCCCGCAGCTCTTCAATATTTTTCCAGCCGATCTTGACGATCAACTTCGGCATACGCGTGTCATCCTGATCGAACGCGGCGCGCAGGACTTGAAGAGCGTTGCCATAGGAGTGGCTGGTGTGGAACCAGTTTGTCCCTTCCATAGCAGCACGGCCAACACCCACTCTCTCCTCGAAGGGAAGGTTCTGATCGCCCAGCCGCGTGGTGCCGTAAATGTAGGGTGGGAGATCGTTGAGCAAGTCAGATTTATCACGAGTTTGTTTTGTGGACATTATTTTCCTTCTGGCCGTGCTGGAACAGCCACGTGCCGAATCCTTTGGTCATGATTTTTCTTTACGATTTCTTAATTTGTTAAACGAACTGTGAGTGGAGCCAGTTAGCGATATCCATGCGGTAACTGCTCGAGGAACTTGTCCCGGTCCTGTGGAGCGATAAAAAGTTTCTCGATGCGCCTGGTAAAGCCGTTCGGGTTTTTGGGTGTCATCAACAATCCCTCCTTTGTATGCCGTAGGCGGGCAAAGAGGTCCCAGTTGTGATCCGGCTGGTACGCCGTCTCTTCGATTCGGTTGATCTCGCGGAAAGGCAGGAACAAACGATAATCGATGTGCCCCGGCACGAAGCGGATCGCGATCCCCGTGGCAGTGATGATATAGGTCACAGCGGCACCGAAGAAGCGCGTATCCTGATAAAAAATACTAAAACCAACAAGCATGATCAGGAGCTGCCAGAAGCTCAACCCAAATTGACCTCTGAGTATATAGGCACCCAAAATGCTGCACGCAATCAAAACCGCAATATTGCGGGCTGCAGTTTGCCAAACGACCGGCGGCTGATCCACGTAAAATTTTCCGTCCTTGCCGGCGTGCTCGCGCTGGATGTGTGAGATCCACGCCGCGGTCTGCCAGCGCAGGGATACTAATCCGAGTACGACGATTCCCACAAAAAGGCTCGCCAGGGAAGGAGACCTCGGCCATAGGGCGACAATGGCGATCCATGCATAGGGATATTGTTTGAGGAAAAGCACCGGGAAGCCCAGGATGAAGCGGTCCAGGAAGGGTTTCATGATTAGATTATAAATCGCTGAATCATAATAGTGAAGCAGGAGATAAATGGTAGACTCAATTCAAAGTCAAGGTACAATACCCGCGTGGCGGTAACAATAGTTTCATCCTTGACAATGGTCTATTCAAAGCTTCACATAGTAGGGAACTCGTTGGGACGGAGCTGGTTTCGATTTTCCATTTAATACTTAATGAAATCATCCGAAGATTACGTAGCCTATAGCGATGAAAAGCTGGTCAGCCTGATTGCTCAATCTCATGAGCAGGCGCTGGCGCAGCTATATGACCGCTACAACCGCCTGATCTTCAGCCTGGCGCTTGCGGTCGTGAATGACCGCGAAACCGCTGAAGAGATCACACTGGACGTGTTTATGCGCGTCTGGCAGAAAGCTGACACGTATCGCGCGGAGCAGGCAAAGGTGAGTACCTGGCTCACCCACATCGCCCGCCATCACTCCATTGACGTGTTGCGCCGCCGCGCCGCGCGTCTCGATCACTCTGCTATCCATTGGGAGGATGTTATTCGCAACGTGGAGTCTTCCCTGCCTGGCCCCCAGGAGTCAGTAGAATTGTCTTTGCGCCGCGCGCGCATCCATGCGGCACTTGCCCGGCTCCCCGCGGAGCAGAAGCAGGCGTTGTTCCTGGCGTACTTTGGCGGCTATACTCAAAGTCAGATCGCAGAGATACTGGCACAGCCCCTCGGAACGATTAAAACCCGTCTGCGCCTCGCCATGCAGAAACTGCGCGAATTCCTTAAAGAGGAACAGGGTTATAAAGATAAATCTGTTGCGCCTCATTCTGCGTACAATATAGAAGAATGATCAGGATCTCGAATGTCTAACGAAGCCCATGTTGAAGATTTGTTGCCCGCCTATGAAACCGGCAGCCTGGAGGCAGATGAGCTCCAGCGCGTAGAAGAACATTTATTGAGCTGCTGGATCTGCCGGAATGAGTCCAGCTCCTTTGAAAGGATTGCAGAGGAACTGAGTCTTGCCGCGCCTGCTGCGGTACCCTCTGCTGCATTGAAAGACCGGCTCATGCAGCGGGTGCAATCCGCGCCTCCGAAGAAG
>JAICRQ010000197.1 GCA_025966435.1 Anaerolineales bacterium
CCTCGAAACAGGTGTGCAGAATATCATCCTCGCCACTGGGGCGACCTGGCGGCGCGATGGCATGGGTCGTACCTTGCGAAAACCAATCCTAGGATGTGGTTTGCAGAATGTGTTGAGTCCGGATGATTTGATGGGTGATGAAAAAGTAATTAGTAATTTGGTAAATGGTAATTGGGTAATTTATGACGATGATCATTATTACATGGGCGGGTTGTTGGCAGAGTGGCTTGCCAAGCAGGAATGTAACGTTTCCGTTATCACACCTGCGCCATTGATTTCTTACTGGTCTCAGTTCACGCTCGAACAGGAACGCATTCAACAGAAATTGATGAGGCTTGGAGTCAAGTTGTACCCGCAGCATGTGATGAGCCAAATCGAGAACGATTGCGTGAGTGTAGTCAATACAATTTCAGGGGAAGGGATGGAGCTGCCGCGCGATGGAGTTGTGTTAGTCAGTGATCGAGTTTCGAATGACTCATTATATTACGAGCTCAAGCCTGCGCTTGCCGAAGGAAAATTACAGTCATTGCGTGTCATCGGCGATGCCGAAGCGCCGAACATCATCGCACAGGCAGTGTTCTCCGGTCATTTGGCGGCGAGGGAGTTTGACGAGGAAGAAGTTGAAGGAACGCCGTTTAAGGTGGAGAGAATGATGTAAAACCATATGGGGAGCTGTAGTTTCTGTTCTCTATGGTTATTTACCAGACGCGTTCCAAATTCGGGTTGTCTAACGGCTTCCTCCCTACCTTCGCCATATTGATCCATTCACCATGGACTTTGACGCGAACCACATCCCCTGTGAAATCGGTCACGGTGCCGCCGTTATTGTTGAACAGCCACGAACCAACTGCGTAAATATCCACGGGGACACCCAGCTTTTCGAACTTGCGGGTTTTCTCAGGATTGAACCCACCGGAAACCACAATCTTCACATTGCGACAGTACTGGCGTGCTGCATCGTTCCAGGCAGGGGGGATGTCCCAGCTTTCGAAGGCGGAATCCAACCCGTGGCGAACGTTGAAGACCAGTCGAGGGTTGACACCCAGATCCAAAGCGGGGTCACCAAGCGGTTCCACCGAGACATCTCGCAAGGCGCCGCTCGTATCCAGGCGAACGCCGTAGAGAACGTACTTTGCTGCTTCCGCCTGATCTCCACGATCGCAAAGCTCCTGATACTTTATGAACATTGCTTCCAGCACGCGCAGGGTATCTCGCACCGAGTCATTGTTGAAATCCACCAGCGCAATGCGCGGAATCTGGGCTGGCAGAATGCGCGAGAATTGCATCATCGCCTCGGCGGTATCGCCCATGAACGAAGCAATCGCCGCATGCGCCACAGTGCCACCGCCCGCGCCGCCCCACCAGTCGCCCTGCGCGTCGGTCGAGACGAACGACCCGATCTGCTGGGAAAAGTCCATGTTGAAGCGCTGGATGGCGATGTTGTAGGCATATCCATCTGCTGCCTGGACCTCGTGCATGTCGAAGCGGGCAGGGAAGAATAACACTGGTTTGCCGCCCGCCGCCATGAGCGTTTCATACACATTGGTGGCAACGCGGCTCGAACGGGTGAGCACTCCCAGAGTTGGCGTCTCCAGCAAGGCAAAATCGCGATATCGTCCGCGCACTTTGATGACCGGCTCAGCATTCAAGGGATTCCCATCCGACTTGACCACGGTCCCGTCATGGACAGCCCAGACTTCCAAATGATCGGATGTGTCGATGAACTGATCCCCCTCCCAGTATCCCGTACAATGCCTGAGCATCTCCAGCGACTTATCCACACCGACGACAATTGTGCTTCCGAGACGACGTGTGAACCATTGCATCTCCACTTCGATATCGCCGACAGCGATATTCTCAGGCGAGACATCGTTTGGCAGATTGTGATTCGTACCCGAGTAGTTATACCCCTCGGCAGCCAGCACAGTGAGCATCTGGCCGATGTTCTCGAAGTATTTATCAGAATACCAGCCGCGACGCATCCGTTCGATATCGAGTTTGAAGGTTTGGTTGGTGAGACGTTTGTTATCGAAGATGGACATGAGATTCCTTAAGATGTATACAAGTAAACATGTAGACACGTAAATGTGGATACAGATTGTCTATTTATGTACCTGTCTACCTGTGTACTAAAAACTATCTGTCGACTTCACAATATTCATTCCGGCACTGGCGAACCGCTCGTAGGCTGCGTCTGCCGCGGCGGTGTGATCCACCACGCCCGGCACGACGACGGGAGATGTGCAATCCTCGAGCAGGTACACTTTTTTCGACAGCTCAGGATCAGCCAGCATAATATCATCGAGCAGGTCGGAAACGGTCCATGCCACGCAGTGACTCTTAGCCTGTCCCGCAACGATCAACCTGTCATATTCCTGTAACTGCTGGATAAACATTTGATCACGCTTCCCTAGCTGTTCATCCATGGGACCGGTCAACACTTCGGGCCCAATCGCGGAGTAACTTTCCGTGAAAGGAGTATCGCCTTTGGTGACGATATGGGTCTGCGAATGACGCGCAACCGCATGAAAAAAGAGCGCTTCCTCCACCGATGAAACGAGTGCGTGCCCGATCCCTCCGAGCATGGCGTGGTATGGCCAGATCGTCAGCGCATATTTACCCCTCTTCTCCAGTCCTTCTGCATAATGGATCATCATCTGCTGACCGTATTCGGGAGCAATATCGAATTGAGAGGCAAGCGCGGGGTTGAAGGTCCATCTGCCATCCCGCAGTTCGGAGGCATGAATGTTGGTATACGGTGCAGGATGCTCTCCATGTTTATCCACAAAGAAGATCGCATGGAAAAGCTGCATCGCCATATGCGTGTCCATCGTGGCAGTGATCTGTGTGATGGTCCCCAGGTTGCGGTAGATGAATTCACACAGACGCACGTTATCTTCCACTGCACCGCGTCCGCTGCGCCCACCTACGTAAAGCTCAAACTCGGGGATGCAGAATGTGTTCTGCACATCGATCAACATCAGCCAGGTCTTGGTCGAATCGGCGGAGGCAGGTTGAAGTCCATGTTGATTCGCCCAGTCTCGTGCCTGACGCGCACGTTCCTCATAGGGGAGGCGCCAGACTGTGCCCACTTTTCCAGCGTCGAAAAAATCAGGGATCGGCATACCAGCGTTCGTCATATTTCCTCCATCTGACAATTTAATCCAAAAACGCAATTTCCATCTTTTTGAATTTATAAAGCATGGCAGGGCGATGCGCCCCGGCAACATCCTTCCGTCCGGTTTCTTGAAGCAACCCCGTGGCAAGCATTCGTTTCCTGAAATTTCGTTTATCCAGTTTGTCGTTCATAATGATTTCGTACATCCTCTGCAGCTCAGAAAGCCGGAACTGCCTGGGCATAAGAGCGTAGACGATATTGCTGTAACCGGCTTTCGCACGCAACCGCTGAACTGCATACGCAAC
The DNA here is from genome assembly GCA_025966435.1 of Anaerolineales bacterium. Taxonomy (GTDB): domain Bacteria; phylum Chloroflexota; class Anaerolineae; order Anaerolineales; family Villigracilaceae; genus Defluviilinea. Next base: position 3,424 of record JAICRQ010000197.1, read on the forward strand.
GATTTCCCTGTGGTCAAACGCAAGTTTTGGCAGACGCGTCGCGGAAGCCCACATCAGGTCTGTGACTTTGTCCGATGGAGACGAGACAAGCTCCTTCCACGGGATGAGTGCGAAATAGGCGACCGTGATGACTCGTGCACGCGGGTCCCGAGCCAGATCGCCAAAAGTATACAACTGCTCCACATAGACGTCTTCTACCCCGGCTTTTTCCTTCAATACCCGCAATGCTGCATCTTCTAGTGATTCACTGCTTCTCAGGAAACCACCCGGGAGCGACCAACGATCCGCAAAGGGTTCCTCAGCTCTCTTCACGAGCATGACATTCAGTGCGTCGTCGTTGACAGTAAAAACCACGAGATCCACCGTGACAGCCACCTGTTCATAGCCCGGGTAGTTAGTGTTCATATTACACTTAGTATAATTCTTTTTCACGTCTTGTCAAGCGAGGATAGTACCGCCCATCAAGCTTCCATCCCACCCTGTTGACTTTTTTGCCTGAAACCTTTACACTACGAATGCCGTCTATAGCACGAGATCAGAAACGTTTTGCCCGGGACATCTGGTCTTTTTTCAACAGACGGCAAGAATAGCATTTTCGGAGGAGAAGTATGGCTTCGCAATTCCAGCTCATTATGCGCTCGGGTCCCACCCCCGGAGCCGCCTTTGCCTTGGAGGGCGATCAAATCGATATCGGTCGCGACTCGACCAATGAGATCGTGATCAACGATGCAGAGATTTCACGCCGCCACTCTCGTTTGACGTTCCAGGGCGGGAAGTATGTGCTGGAAGATCTCGGTTCCACCAACGGGACGTTCGTGAATGGACAGCGTCTGGCGGGACCTCGTGTACTGAAGGCTGGAGAAGTCGTTTCGTTCGGCGAGCAGATCGTGATGGTCTTCGAAGCGACGCATTTTGATGCTGGAGCAACAGTGGTCTCGCCGCGTGCTGCTGCTGTGCCCGTTGCCTCTCGACCCGCGATGCCTCCACCGCCCCCGCCGACGGAGTACGTGGGCAGCGTGCCCGTCAACCCCGGTCCTGCGCCGGTGCCAGGTACCTTCCTTCGCAGATCGAATCCTGCATTGATTGTGATCGCGGTCAGCGTTTTCCTTTTCCTCTGCATGTGTGTGGCATTCTTCTGGTGGGTGGACGCGACATTTCGATGGTGTGTATTCTTCCCATTTCTTAGCGGTTGTCCCTAGTTCTTCTTTTGCAAAACACCCCGCGAGACAGATATGTGCTCGCGGGGTGTTTTGTTTCGGCTATGTGATCGTCGGCCGCCCGCAACCAGATTTTGTTTCCATCGTTAAGTAAGTATGAGTCACTTTGTAACGAGACAAGCGGTAGAATATAGCTAACCCGGAGATCTTATATGGAACCCCATTTCACCACTTCCCCGCGCTGGAGCCCCACCACAAAGCTTTTGGTGGGTCTGGTCGGTGTTGGGATCGTGGCATTTTTGTTTATCCGCTTTACAAGCCTGATCACGCCACTCCTGATGGTCTTCATTCTGGCGTATCTGCTCCACCCGGTGGCAACGATGATCTCCTTCTGGCTACGAGTGTCGTGGCGGGCGGCTGTCAACATTCTCTACTTCATTATCCTTATCCTCGTTATCGGATCGCTGACTCTGGGTGGAGTTGGGCTGGTCGGGCAGGTGCAAAGCCTGATCCAATTGGTACAGACGATTGTCGCCGACCTGCCTATGTACGTAGAGTCTCTCTCCGGGCAGGTGTTTCAAATCGGTCCCTTCACGTTGGACATGCGGACCCTTGATCTTGATGCGCTGAGCACGCAGTTACTCTCCTTTGTCCAGCCTTTGCTCGGGCGGACCGGGAATCTTGTAACCGCCGTCGCAGGCGGCGCCGCCGAGATCTTCGGCTGGACGTTCTTTGTGCTGATCGTTTCCTACTTCCTGATGGCCGAAAGCAGTGGCTTGCAAAGCGACCTGATCCGGGTCGAAGTTCCCGGGTATAACGAGGACCTTCGAAAGCTTGGCAGCAAGCTCAGCATAATCTGGAATTCGTTCCTACGCGGGCAGATTTTTATCTTTGCGATGGCCACCGTCATTTACATCTTTGTGCTGTCCATTTTCGGGGTGCGGTATGCCATTGGCATCGCCTTTTTAGCCGGGCTGGCAAAATTCCTGCCGTATATCGGTCCGGCGATCACCTGGGTCATTATGGCGCTCGTGACCTTCTTCCAGAGCCCTACGCCTTTTGGTATGCAGCCCCTGACCTATATGCTAATGGTTGTCCTCACGACAACCGTAATTGACTGGATCATCGACAATCTCGTGGTGCCGCGCATCATGGCGCAGACGTTGCGGGTGCATCCTGCGGCGGTGCTGGTGACCGCGTTGATCGCGGCGAACTTGCTTGGAATTTTGGGCGTCGTCATCGCCGCACCCTTCCTGGCATCGGTGATGCTGCTGGGACGTTATACCATGCGTAAGATGCTCGATCTGAATCCGTGGCCCCCCGGAGATACCGTTCCGGCCCACCCGATCTCATTCGAGTGGCTCGCGCGCACGCGGGCCTATCTGGAAGCCAGGTTTCAAAAAGCGCAGATCCAGAGAGATATTGCAAAGGAAAAGGCATATCGAAAGGAAGGTTCTGATGAACAATAGTCACTATAACGAGCCGAAAACGCAAACCCTTGCCGAGACCGATAACTTTCAGGCATGGAGGGCAGAAGAGCCAGATGGCGAGACAACCTACTACCTTCAGATCGGGCGCGCAACGATCAACTTTTTTCAGGAAGAGTGGGATCAATTCATGACGTTTCTCAAAGATATTGATAACGTCAAGCCGGATGAAGAGCAGCTCTACCGGCTGGAGTTTGACAACGTCGATATCTGGATGGATGAAGAAGATTGGAAAGAATTCAAGAATCTGACAAGGGACATCGGAAAGTAGCCAGCACGAAACGCTCTGTTGATTCAAAAAAAATCGTATCTCTGAAGCGGGTGAACGCCATCACGGAGGTGCATGGAATCGAGGTGGGTCATGCACAGGATGAGGAGGCGCTCACCGGATGCACTGTGATCCTTTGCCGCAAAGGCGCCGTTGCTGGCGTGGATGTGCGCGGTGGCGCGCCCGGCACACGTGAGACCAACCTGCTCGACCCCGTCAATGTCGTGGACAAGGTTCATGCCGTGGTGCTGGCAGGC
>JAICRQ010000316.1 GCA_025966435.1 Anaerolineales bacterium
AAACCGCGGGCATAACTTTAGCCTCGACCCGAATCATCCCAACAGGCTGGAGCCGCGCAAACGACCCTATCACACGATCATCCCGGCGATGGTAACGCGAGAAGACGAGTCGTTATATGCTTCGTATGGAGTTATGGGTGGTTTCATGCAGCCGCAGGGACACGTCCAGGTTCTCTCCGCGCTCGTGGATCACGGGCTTGACCCGCAGTCCGCGCTGGACATGCCGCGCTTTTGTATCGAGGCGGAAGAATCAGGCGGACGCGTTGCTCTCGAAGAAGGGATTCCCGCTGACGTGATATCGGATCTCCAGGATGGGGGACACCCTGTCTACTTGGTCAGCGGCTATGATCGATCGCTTTTCGGCAGAGGGCAGGTGATCCTGCGCGACCCTGAGACTGGCGTCTTATGCGCGGGCAGCGATCCGCGCGCCGATGGCTGTGCGATGACGCTTATTTGAATGACAGACAAAAATCGATTAGTTCATCTAATTGTGCCGTTGCCAGACATTGCACCGTATCTGCCGCACCATAGTACATCTTGACTTCGCCTGTATCCTCAATGATCATCCCTCCGGGAAAGATCACATTGTTGCGAAAGCCGCCCGATATTTCGTAAGGAGCTTCCGGGGCGATTAACGGCTCTTTCGAATACGCGATCAATTTGCGATGGTCTTCCAGGTCCTGCAGCATCATACCCGCTGTGTATCGCTTGGGCCATTTATCTTCCCAGCCATTCTTGCCGCGTTCCGGGTCGATATCCACCGCATGGAACAGAGAGAGCCAGCCGCGTTCGGTTCGGACAGGCGGGTTTCCTGCGCCCAGTCTCTCATTTGCATAAGGGATGTCCTCCACGCATAGGAGCGGCTCTGATTTTCCCCAATACACCAGATCTGGCGACTCGCTGATCCAGATGTCATACAATCGCTGGCTCCGGCTGTCGATTGGGAACGGTCGCTCGAGCCGGATATACATGTCATTGATCCGCTCGGGAAACAGGACGATATCGCGGTTATCCGGGACCGCGCTGCTCAGGATCTCGATATTCTCAAAATCGTCAGTGACAGCGATCGTGCCGCGATACCCATGATTTGTGTACATCGCATAAGTAATGTAAATACGACCATCCAGGATGGTCACGCGCGGGTCATAGCTTCCCTTTACATCTTCTCCGCCCTGAAATTCAATGATCGGTTTGGGGTGAACGCGCCAGTTGTTGATTCCGTCGTCGCTGTATGCCACGCCGATCTGGAAATGGTCCGCCTTTTTTTCCTCTTCGTTATAGTTGTAATCATTGCGAAAGACCATCACATATTGTCCCTGATATTTAACCACGCCCGCGTTGTAAGCAATTACGGACGGGTAAGGCACATCTTTGGCTGTAAAAATGGGGTTTTGGGGATGGCGTTTGACGATGGGGCTGGAATACAGGGGACCGATCACATCTTCAGGCTTTACCTGCTTGATTTTTTCCATTAAGGTTATATCCTCTACTCTCTAAAATAAGCTGTCGGTACCTCAATGTGCGGGGATGTGGGGACTGTTCTATTTTGTTGTGACCTCCCTTATTGTATCAAATCATAGAATCGTCAAATTTTATGTGGTGTGATCTTTTTGATACCGGGCTTCGATGCTGGAACGAATCAAATTCTTAAACATTTCATCCATTTGGTCAGGAGAATAGATCATCTTGTTCTCGAGCCACCATTTAAGCAAAGTGACGAAACTGCCAGCGATAAAATTCGCCAGGATGGGAATCGGGATCTCAAATACCCTGCCAGTCTGGTGAAATCCCTGTTCCACCCGCTGGCGTAGTGAAGTTTGCAGATGCTTGATCAGCAGATCGATCCCCGGCGTCCACACCAGTGCCTTATAAAGTTCATACTCCTCTCCAATATGACGGAATAATCCCAGGCTTGGAAAGAACGGCATTTCCTTCTGCATTGGAATCCGATTGCCCAGGACCTCAATCACACGGTCCAGCTCACTGACAAATAGATCATCCTTGTCCCGATAGTGGGAATAAAACGTGGAGCGACCAACATCCGCGCGTTCGATAATGTTGCTGACCGTGATGGCACTATAGCCTTTTTCCCTCAACAGTTGAACGAATGCAGTACTCAATAATTGCCTCGTTCGCTGGCTGCGGCGATCATGCTTATCCATCATGGCACCTCTTCGTTTCTGCACACTCTGGCAGGTTTGTCCATTAATGGACATTCTACCCGGTCTGATGATTGTTTCCGGTCAGTGATGAATATAGAATGTTTTCATCAAGGAGATAACAGATGGCACATCATTTTCATTCGCATTCTGTCGAACACCCTGTACAAACAGAAGGAAGATTGATCCGCTGGGCAACTCACTATGACTTGGCTGTGAATATTACTACGCTTGGACAGGCACGTCGTTTGCGAAAAATAACCGTGAACCAAGCTTTAGTCAACCCCGGCGATAGCGTGCTGGATGTGGGATGCGGTACCGGGGAAGTGACTCTGCTGGCAAAGTCACGCGCAAAAGCTGGTAGCGTCTATGGGATTGACCCTGCGCCAGAGATGATCGCCGTTGCCCGGAAGAAGGCAGCGCGTAAAAGACTCGAAATCGATTTTCGCGTGGGAGTGATCGAAGCCCTGCCATTCTCCGACTCAAGTATGGATGTAGTCACTTCCAGTTTGATGATGCATCACCTGCCAGAGAATCTGAAAGTGCGCGGCCTGGCTGAAATTTACCGTATCCTCAAACCCGGCGGGCGCCTCCTGATCGCAGACTTTCTGCGTCCAACTGGATCGTTTCTCCATCATTTATATATCGCCTTTACAAGGCATCACGGCTTGCGATCAGGTGTAGAAGATTTGCAGGGAATCTTGAAGAATACCGGTTTCAGTCAAATCGATCAACTGGAAGAAAAGGTTTTGACAATCAGTTTTGTACGTGCTGTTAAATAGGCGGTCCACACTTTGACCAGATAACAGTGATCCAGCCCGTTCGTTAAACAGAACACTGGTGGAATGTCCTCTATCCTAGAGCGATTACCTGGATCGAGCCTCGAGTGAGACTATTCTCCATATGACAGTGCATCCTGTTCGGTCCAAACTATGAAATACAAACGGCTACCGGGAAAGGAATAGGGGATGCTAGTCCCCTCCAGTGTATTGTCTTGAAAGGAGTAAATGAAATGGCACAAGATCAGTATAGATGTGAAGAATGCGGTGCAACCTTCAATAGCCAGGCGGCGCTGGAACAGCACAATCGTACAACCCATTCGCGGTTTACCTGCGAAGCGTGTGGACAGACTTTCAGTTCGGAGCGCGAGCTGGAGGAACACAACACCCAGATGCACCCGGAAATGAACAAAACACCTCGCTAGCCATCATAGCAAACCCCAATGTTGTGCAGCCTGAGCGCTTACCGGTAAATATGTCCTGGAGAGCGTTCAGGCTGTTGATGTAGGAAGAAATGCCAACAGATATTGTGCGTGAGCAAGTCCAACAGCTTATGGCAAGTGGCACCCAATTGGTGGAAGTATTGCCCGCCGAAGAATACCAAGAGGCACATTTGTCGGGGGCAATCAATATTCCCTTGAAAAAATTAAATGCACAAACCGTTAAGCAATTGGATCCCTCTCGGGCTGTGATCACATACTGTCATGATTTTCAATGAGACTTGAGTAACCGAGCCGCGTGGCGGCTCGAAAGCCTGGGTTTCGCTCCAGTCTACCGCTATGCAGCAGGGAAGAGGGATTGGTTTGCCTTTGCCTTGCCCATGGAAGGGGAATTCGCCTCTATTTCCAAAGTGATAGATGTAATGCGCCACGAGGTGCCGACCTGCTATTTGAAGGAGCATGTGGGCGAAGTCTACCAGCGTTGTCAGGAGGCGGGCTGGCAAGTTTGCATTGTGGTCAATAAAGAAAACATCGTGTTAGGACGCCTGCGCCGTGAGGCATGGCAGGCGCATCCAGATATACCGGTAGAGCAGGTCATGGAGAATGGTCCTACTACTTTTCGCCCTGATAATTTCCTGGAGCCGCTGACCAAGCGTATGCGCGAAAAAAAAGTGGGAAGTGTGATCATCACCAATTCTGACGGTGTATTGATCGGAATTTTATATCGCAAGGACGCAGAAGCGCGGCTGGGTCAGCAAAAGCCTGGAGATAAGCAAGCCGGCTGAAATCGTGCGGCACTTGAGCGATGCGGCATTTATTCAGGTTCAAAATCTCGACGAGAAGGTCTTGATTATCGGATTTGTTCGCGTCCTAAAATAGTTCATTTTGTTTTAGAGTGGCGGGTTACCAACATGCCTTACGAATACTGATAAAATCCCCTCCCGCTTTTCCTCCCCAAATACCCCGCATCCACCATTTTGCGCAGCAATGGGGCAGGGCGATACTTGTCCTCCCCCAGGTCGCGTTGCAGGACTTCCATAATGAACAGGACAACGTCCAGCCCGATCAAATCTGCCAGCGCAAGCGGACCCATCGGATGATTCATCCCCAGTTTCATCACCGCATCGATGGCTTCTGGCGTGCCGACGTTTTCCTGCAGGGCAAAAATCGCTTCGTTGATCATCGGGCACAGGATGCGGTTCGAGATAAAGCCGGGCGAGTCATTTGCCTCCCATGCTTCCTTGTTC
>JAICRQ010000616.1 GCA_025966435.1 Anaerolineales bacterium
CCAGCAACAATTTTGGCTTGCACTACAAGATAAGGATGCTGAGCTTTTTATGCAAGTCCTGGCTGAGGACTTCGTCTGCCGGTCACCTGGCGAAGCGGACCAGGATCGGACCACTTTCATCACCGCGCTTACGTCTATCCCACTTACAATCCTGGAAGTCCAAGGGGAAGCGATTGCGATCCGGATCGTGGGTGACGTTGCCATACTCTCCGGGACACAAATTGCTCGAATGCGCTTGCCGAACGGAGAAACGATTTATGAGCGGCTCGCCCTCACGAATATCTTTCAACACAAGAATGGACGATGGGAAATGATCTTTGCGCATCCGGTATCCTTGCCTATTTAGCTACAAACATCAATGCTGACAGTTGGGGCAATAAAATGTGTTTCGCCCCCCGATTCGAATATAAGCAATCGGTGTGCCACAACGTGGGCAAGGTTCGCGAGTCTTCTCAAAAATATGGCGGCGATGGACAGCCTGCCCCTTGACGCCGAACAGATCTCGCTGTGTGCCGCGCAGGGCGATGCCTTCTTCCAACATCTTCTTAATGCCGGCATGCAGCCGGGTGATCTCGTCTAAAGTAAGGGAGGCGGCAGCGCGCCGCGGATCGATTCCTGCAAGCCACAAACTCTCATCCGTATCGCGATTTCCCAGCCCGGCGAGCACTCGCTGGTTCAGCAAAACACTCTTCAACACGCCGCGGCGCCGCGCCAGTTGCCGGGCAAGCACATCCACGCTGAAGTCGGGGTCAAGCGCCTCGGGACCCAGCGAATCTAGATCGAGCCTTTCTGCCAGGGTGTCAGGCTCCCCCACGGCGGCACGTGCATATCCCAGTTTGTCGATCAGGCGCAGGTCTTGGTCCTGATCCAGATGCCAGATGATCAGTGTTTCCGGCAGACGAGGTTGCTCCGTCGGCACGAGCGCCAACGTCCCCCACAACGCAAAATGGACGGCGAGTAATAGATCCCCAGAGAGAGGCAGCAGGATGTACTTTGCCCGCCGGTTGGACTCCAGAACAACGCGCTCGGTGAGCAGGGCCGTAAACTCGTCCACGCTTGGGAAGCGCACTGCCGCAGCGAGAAGGACTTCGGCTCGGGCAATCATCCGCCCGACCACAGCGGCTCGCAGGTCGCGCACAATCGTTTCGACTTCCGGCACTTCTGCCATGATTCCTATAACGAAATCATCGCGTTGTCGTCATGCCATGCCTGCCAAAACAATAGGCATTGAGGGGAGTATCCAATTTTGAAGGAATAGACAAATATGTCACATTGAGCAAACGTTCCTAATTAAGGTACACTATGACATCAGTTCCCATCACAAGTAAACTTTGCAGGATTGTCACCCCCATGATCCATCAATTACGAATCTATGAAATCTTCGAACATAACAAAGCCGCCTTCCACGACCGTTTCCGTGATCATGCAACTCGAATTATGAAGACGTATGGGTTCAACATCCTGGCGATGTGGGAATCGAAGACTGATGTGAGAACAGAGTTTGTGTACCTGCTGGCATGGCAGGATGAGACCGCGATGCGCGCGGCGTGGGCACGCTTTATGGCTGACGAAGAGTGGAGGGAAATTAAGCGCCTCACCAGCGGAAAGCACGGTGACCTGGTCGGCGCCATCGAAGATCGCGTTCTTTCGCTGACGAATTACTCACCACCAGTACAAACATAAGAAATACGCCCTCGGCGTAGATGTCTGCTTACATTCATACTAGGTAATAAAAAAGGGCAACCTGTGGGGTGCCCTTTTCAGTTTCCATGCTTTACGCTACCGTAATACCCTCATC
>JAICRQ010000504.1 GCA_025966435.1 Anaerolineales bacterium
GGATTACGCGCGCCTGGATACACATTTTTTGTTCGATTTGCGCGATATATTGAAAGCGGAATTGAGAGAAAAGGATCGCCTATCCATAGCGCTCGAAGATTTTGCCCGCGCCTGCAACGTGGAAATGATCCCCAAGGAAAGAGTCAATGGAACCTCGTGGCGGCGATTCAGCACCCGTAAGGACGTCTCACCGCGCGAATTGACGATTCTCAGTGAGCTCTGTATTTCTCGAGATCGGATCGCCGAACGGATGAACCGCCCGGTGTTCAAGGTCATTTCAGATAGTCTTCTGCTGGATATCGCCCGCAACCTGCCGGAAAAGGATGTGGATCTCGCCGGGCTCGGGCTGAGCCCCAAGCAAATTCGTTTATGGGGAAGTGAGATCCTGGAGGCGGTAAAGCGTGGAGCGGTTGCTCCCATCGTCGAGCGGGAATCCCCGAAACGCCTTAGTGATAAGACCATCAGGCGACTTGAAAAGCTGAAGAACTGGAGAAAGAAGGCTGCAGAGGAACAGGGTGTCGAGTCAGACATTGTCCTGCCAAAGATTTACTTGAATACTTTGGCAGAACATCCACCCAAGAGTTTGCAGGAACTGGAGTCGATCATGCATGACTCGCCCACGCGCTTCCGAAAATACGGGGAACAACTCTATCGCCTTGTGGGAGGATAAGGATGCGGCTCAACTTTCACGGCGCGGCGCACACAGTCACGGGAAGTCAGCACCTGCTGGAGATTAACGGTCACCGCCTCCTCCTGGACTGCGGCCTCTTTCAGGGACGGCGGGCGGAGACTTACACCCGGAACTTGAACTTTGCCTACGACCCGCGCAGTGTAGATGCCGTGATCTTATCTCACGCGCATATCGATCATTGTGGCAACCTGCCCAATCTCGTTAGGAATGGATATGAAGGACCGATTTATGCTGTCCCGGCGACGGTCGATCTGGCGACGATCATGATGGCTGATTCCGGTCGCATCCAGGAATCGGATGCGGCGTTTGTGAATAAGAAGCGCTTGCGGCGCGGCGAAGAGCCGATCGAGCCGCTCTACACCGAAGCCGATGCCCGGAACGCAGCCGCCATGCTCCGCGGCGTGGATTACGGGAAAGCATTTGAACCCGTACCAGGCGTGATCATTCGATTCATCGAAGCGGGTCACATCCTGGGCTCGGCGGCGGTATCGCTGGAAATTGAGGAGAAGGGACACAAGATTCGGTTTTGGTTTTCCGGTGATATCGGGCGTTACAACCTGCCCTTGCTACGGGATCCCATTTTGCCGGATGATGTTGATTATTTACTGATGGAATGCACATATGGCGACAAACCGCATAATGATCCATCTGCAGCATTCGAGGAATTTCAGGAGATTGTCTTACGCACCATCAAACGCGGTGGTAAGGTCATCATCCCTGCCTTCGCTGTGGGGCGCACCCAGGAATTAGTCCACCACCTCAACATCATGATGTTTGCCAGAGATGTGCCTCCGGTGCCTGTATTCGTGGATAGCCCGCTGGCAGTGAACGCCTCCAATGTGTTTAGAAAGCATCCCGAAGTTTTCGATGATGAGACACTTTGGTTTGTCAAACAGGCGCGTCATCCTGCTCTCGATTTTAAGATGCTCACCTATGTGCAATCGGTCGAGGAATCCAAAGCGTTAAACGAGCGTAAAGACCCCATGATCATTATTTCTGCCTCGGGCATGGCGGAAACGGGCCGGATTCTGCATCATCTTAAAAACAACATTGAAAATCCCTTGAATACAGTCTGTATTGTCTCCTGGCAGGCGCCGCATACATTAGGCCGCCGCCTGGCGGATCGTGAGAAGCAGGTCAAAATCTTTGGCGAGCCATACACCGTGCAAGCAGAGATTGCCACGATTGGCGGCCTATCCGGTCATGCCGGGCAGGACTTACTCACAAAATATGCCGTGAACACCGCAGGGACTGTTAAGAAAGTTTTCCTTGTCCACGGCGAAGAACGACCAGCGATGGCACTCACGCAGAAACTGAGTGAAAGAAAGATGCACGAGGTCTATTACCCCGAACTGCATTCCAGCACTGAACTGTAGCCGTGCGGAAATTTAAGTTATAATCTCGCCGCCCGACGATTTACGATTAGCTAAAGTCATAAATTGAATTGGGGAGGTGCCAGAGTGGTTGAATGGGACGGTCTCGAAAACCGTTGTGGGCTCCGGTCCACCGAGGGTTCGAATCCCTCCCTCCCCGCCATAGAAAACGCGCCCACACGGGCGCGTTTTTGTTTCCACCAGACCCGATGGCATCAACAGTTTATAGGATTATCTCTTAGAATCAAAGGGAACTGATGTATAACAGTGAGTAAGTATGCTCGTTTTGGTAGTTGTCCTCGAGATCATGAAGACATTTTTCGCAAAAATTGTCAAATCGGAATTAATCCATACATAAGCCTCCCCAATGATTTAATGGATTTTATATTCTGAACAAGGAGATTGACCATGAATAACGAATTCATAGCCAAAGCAACAACAATTATCCATGCACCAGTATCGAAAGTCTGGCAGGCGTTAGTCAACCCTGAAATCATCAAACAATATTTATCTAACACAGAAGTAATCAGCGATTGGAAAGTAGGCAGTCCAATTCTCTACAAGGGGGAGTGGGAAGGAAAAGCCTTCGAGGATAAAGGTGAGATTCTTGAGATAGAGCCTGAAAAAGTTTTGAAAAGTACTCACTGGTCACCGCTCTCAGGGGTTCCAAACATCCCTGAAAACTACCATACAGTTACCTACATATTGTCGGATCGCGGCGACAGCACGGAAGTGACGATCACACAGGATAATAACGCGACAGAACAGGAACAAGCACATTCTGAAAAGAATTGGAAAACAGTCCTTGAAGGTATGAAGAGCTTACTCGAAGGTTGAGCGGCAAAATTCATTTTCTATTACACGATCCTAAGAGCTTCCAGACCTTTAAGGTCTATTATTTGGTGGTAAGATTCGGTGGATGAAACTCAATCTTGCTCTTGCACAGATCGCTACAAAACTGGGGGACGTCGAAGCAAATCTCGAAAAGCACCTCAACTACATCAAGCAAGCCA
>JAICRQ010000055.1 GCA_025966435.1 Anaerolineales bacterium
GTGGTGATCAGCTCGGTGACTTTCAAACCGCCGAGAGTTTCAGGGTTGGCATTGAGAATCATCTGTTCTCGCGTTTTACGATCGCCGGAAAAAGGCGTGTCGATTCTGTCATAATAATGTTCGCCGACTTTTTCAAAGAGCATCTTGAGCAATTCCGTCGGCTTCTTGCCCGTGCTCACCATAAAGTCCAGGAAGTACAGGTTAGCAAGAATGCCATCCCGCTCTGGGACGTTGCCGCGGAAGGCATACCCGCCGCTTTCTTCGCCGCCAATCATGGCATCTGTTTCTGTCATTTTGGGCGCGACATATTTGAAGCCGACTCCCGTTTCATGGACCGGCACGTTGTACATCTTTCCGAGCTTGTTGAGCATGGTCGTTGTGGACAGCGTCTTGACAATATCACCGCGCTCGCCGCGTACCTCGAGCAAATACAGCGCCAGCAAGGCATAGACGCGCAACTGGTTGATGAACTCACCCTTTTCATCGCCGATGCCGCAACGGTCGGCATCGCCATCGGTGATCAGCAACACATCTGCGTTATTCTCCACTGTTGCCTGAAGTCCCACATCAATGTTCGGGCGTATCGGTTCAGGCCGTATCATTTCCGGGAAGGAGGGGTTGCGCGTATTATGGATCTCAATCACGCGGGTCTTGCCGCCTTCCAGCAATCGCGGGAACCAGCCCGCGCCGTTTCCCCACATCGCGTCCACCATCACAGTGAAGCCGGCGTCCTTGATCTTCTGGAGGTCCACTAATTTCTTGAGGTTTTCAATATAGGGTTCAGAGGCATCGAACATGACGATCTTGCCGTCGCGAAGGCCTTCCTCTAAAGGGATGTGTTTCACCTCTTCAACCGAATCGGGGATCAACGCCTCGATTCTTTTCAAGCCTTCAGGGTCGATTGCGCCGCCTGTTTCATTCCGAACTTTGAATCCGTTATCGGTGGGGGGATTGTGTGAAGCTGTAATGTTGACCGCGCCGCCAGCCTTGTTGTGGACCACCGCAAACGCAATGACAGGTGTAGGCGTGGCGCCGTCTGTAAGATAAACGTTGAAACCGTTTCCTGCCAGCACTTCTGCCGTTGTCGCTGCGAAATGTTCTGAGGCAAAACGTTTATCGTGCCCGACCACCACCCATTGACCCTCTCTGCCCTGTTCGAGTAAAAAGCTTGCAAAGCCCTGCGCCGCGCGTCGAACGTTATCAAACGTATAATCCTCTGCGATCGCGCCGCGCCAGCCGTCCGTGCCGAATCCGATTTTATAGACCATGAACAAACTCCTCCTCAGGAATAATACCGATGCGATTATAAAGTAGAAGTCCGAGACTGCGAAGCATCTGAGAGTTCTGCCAGCTTGCGGTGCATGCTATTCACGCCGACAGTTCCTGCTGGTCTCGACAAAACTGTTTGGCGCGCCTATACTACCGCTGTTTGCTACCATCACAAGTTAAATGTCAGTAGATCACGAAACGACCGATCTTTGTGAGGTACTGGCAATGAGGCACACATGACAAAGCATCTCGTCGTTGTAGCGGGGAATATTGGCGTAGGAAAGACTTCGTTGACGGAACGGATCGGCGCACGGCTTGGCTGGTGGACGGGGTATGAATCCGTGGTGGATAACCCGTATCTGGCGGATTTTTATACCGATATGCATGCCTGGGCATTCCATTTACAAATCTTCTTCCTGGGGCATCGCGCCGATCAATATATGGAAGCCGCACGTGACCCGCGTTCTGCGATCCTCGATCGAAGCATTTATGAGGATTTTCATATCTTTGCACGTGCGCTCCATCAACTGGGCGATATGGCAGAGCGCGATTACCTTGCCTATCGCCGCTTATTTAACCTTGTGGTAGACAGTACGCCCCGCCCGAATTTGTTGATCTATCTAAAAGCGCCGGTCCATATTTTGATGGACCGCATCCGACGCCGGGCGCGCAATATGGAAACGGGCATCTCGCCCGAGTATTTGGCTTTGCTCGATTCCTTCTACGATGACTGGCTGAGCGCATTCGACCTTTGCCCGGTGCTGACAATCCGCACCGATGACCTGGATTATGTTCACCAATCCAATCATCTCGACACGGTCATTGAGCGCATCCAGGAGAAATTGACGGGCAAGGAAGTGATGGAGTTTTAGGTGTTACGCACTGTGAAGAGGTTTTCTCAGGCTAGTAAAATTCTGTACCAACCGCATCGTGAGGAACGGCAGTAACGCTACGGGTGTATTTCTAATATTTCCTTTACATTTGTGGGTATCGTTCAACGCCTGACGCCGCGAGCTTCAGAGGAGCATTGTATGGACATTGTCAATCAAAGTCGGTTATGGTCCAGGATCAAGCCTGCTAAACCTACCCGTCAGCAGCAGGAAGCGCGTATCGGATTATTGTTTATTGCACCATGGCTGATCGGCTTTGTTTTGCTGAAGGCTTTGCCGATCCTGGCGGCGTTTGGGTTGTCGCTTACCGATTTTAAGATGCTTACTCCGGAAGCTACCCAATTCATCGGTTTAGAAAATTATGTTCGTTTATTGCGCGACCCTGTAGCTGGCGCAAATCTTTTTGAATCCATACGTTATTTTTTATTAACAATTCCACTGCAACTGGTTGTTGCACTTGTGCTGGCAGCTGTTTTCACAAGTGAACGACTCAAGAACAAACACTTTTCTCAGACACTGATTTTCATGACCAGTATCATTCCTGCCACGTCCGTTTTTTTTATTTTTCTCGGCTCGCTCCAATATGCCGAGCGATTGATTTTGACCCCGTTGAATTTGCCGCCAATTCAAGGCTTCGATTTATTCCTGCCTTTCATGACCCTTTGGAGTATCGGTCCTGGTTTTTTGATTATGTACAGTGCGATGGTGAGTGTGCCGAAAGAAATCTATGAAGCGGCACGCGTGGATGGGGCGGGTCCCTTTACACGTTTTGTTTTGATCACGCTGCCCATGATTTCACCGGCTATCTTCTTTACACTGGTCATCAATCTGACCGGCGCGTTCGGCGGTGCTGTTCTTTTGGATCGCGGGTACATTTTGAATTTTAGTTTGTCGCCCATGGAAAGCTATATCAATGAAACGATGTTCCGGGAAACGGAGTTGGGCTACGCCAGCGCGCTGGCGTGGGTCACATTTACCGTGATGATGACGCTCACGATCCTGTTGTTCTGGTCCGCGAAACGCTGGGTATATTTCCCCGAAGAGGACGACGTCAATGAGATTTAATCGCAAAACCGCACCTGGTCCGGATGCTTCCAGGCTTAGCTTGCGCCTCTGGGATTTTACCGGGACGGCGCTGTTCAACCTGTTTGTGCTCCTGTTCCTGGTCGCCTATCTATCTCCGCTGCCTTTTATGGTCATCTCTTCGCTGACCCCGCACGATCAGTTCCTAGATTCCAATGCCCCGATATTGCCGTCGAAGCGCGTAAAGTTCAACTATGAGGGAAAAGACCTGATTGTTTATCAGGTACCCACGGCGGAGGGAATCAAACACTGGGCTTTATACAAGCCGTCGAGGCAATCCAGCCTGTTCATTGACCCTGAAAACCCGGAAGCAGGTCCAATTCTTTGGGAAGGAGCCTGGCGGACATTAAGAGCCAACTACACCTTTGCGCCCACGCTGGACAACTTCAAAGACTTTTTTGCTGTGGCAAATATTCCTCTGTATTTTAAGAATACGATTATCGTTGCGCTGATCAGTGAAATCGCTGTGCTGGCGTCGTCCATCGCAGTGGCGTATGGATTATCGCGGTTTCGGATTCCGGGCCTGAAATATATTTTTTTCCTGCTGATTGCTACCATCATGATTCCCAGCAACATCACGCTTGTGCCAACCTATTATTTATATAGCGGGCACATGCTGAACTGGATCGGCACCTGGCTGCCTTTGATCGCTCCTCACTTTTTCGGAAGTGCCGTCTTGATCTTTCTGCTCCGTCAAAACTTCAAGAGCATCCCTCGCGATCTGGATGAGGCGGCGATGCTGGATGGAGCAGGTCCGTTGCGTATCCTGATTTCGGTGATTTTGCCGCAGTCGATTCCTGTGGTGGTAACCGTAGCATTGCTGCACTTCTTCTACATCTGGAATGAAACGCGGCTCTCGAGTCTGTATCTGGGGATCGCGCCTCACAAACAATTGATCTCCTTCGCGGTGCAGCGCAATCAAACCTACTTCTTTACGCCTGAGATATTAATGGTCGGCGCGCTGGTGGTGATGATTGTGCCTGTGATCGTCTTATTCCTCTCGCAGCGGTTCTTCATGCAGGATATGATCGTCACCCAGATCGAAAAATAATAGGATGAAGCCAGTTCGCACGATTGTTCTCATCTGGTTTTCATGGGCACTCATCGTTTTGTGTTTTCAAGCCTGGGCAACTGCGCGGATTGACCCCAAGTATCCTGACCGTGCCCAGGAATGGACAACCGAATTTACAGAGGAGGGTTATCAAGAGGGGCATGTGTATTTGCTCGAGCCGTTCATGAACAACCAGGTGGCGTGGGATTCGGAATACTATCTTGCCATTGCAATTGGCGGATATGATGATCCGCGCTCTCCCCACCTCACTCCAACGGGCGTAACGACATCCGTTGCAAACGATCCAGGAGCAGAATCGAACTCAAACTTTCGCGACAGCATTTCCTTAAGCTATGCCTTCTTCCCTTTTTACCCGCTGATGATTCGCTTCTTTTCCTATCCATTGCAAATCCTCGGGATGAATCCGATTGCCACCGCCACACTCGCAGGTGTAATCGTTTCTGCTCTGGGGGTGCTGCTTGGGATGCTTTCGCTCTACGATCTCACACGCGATACCCTCGGTGAGGATGGAGCGTTGCGCGCCGCGTTTTACTTGATCATTTTTCCCACCGGCTTTTTCCTGATCCAGGTGTATACCGAGGGATTATTTGTAGGTCTGGCGTTCTCTTGTCTGGCGATGCTTAAGCGGAAGCAATGGCTTCTGGCCGCGCTATTAGGTGTTGCTGCAACGCTGACCCGTGCAGTGGGAGTGACTCTCGCCATCCCGATGGCGATCACTTGGATCCGGATGGGTGATTGGGTAGATATCGATCTGGAATGGCGGCAGATCTTTCACAGAGGTACTGCGCTCCGCCCATTAGGGCGCGCTCTGTTAGCGTTCTCCCCGCTAATCGCTTTTGGGATCTGGAAGTTTTCCTATCTGGGGCTGGCATTTGATTACATCGAATCGAATTATTTCGGGCGGGGCTTTCTGTCGTTGGGCTTCGCTTTTTTTGTTTGGGCAGAAGCCTTTCGAACGATGCTAAGTGGCACGAATCCGCAGTATACGGCGTATTACCTCACCGAATTCTTAGGGTTGGCAATTGGGATGATTGCCTGCATCGCAACGATCAGAACTCATCCTGAGATTGGATGGTTCAGCCTTGCTGTCGTACTGATCTCCTGGGGGAGTGGACCAGCGCAAGGAATTCATCGCTATGTCCTCGGTGCACCAGCAGTATTTATTACGCTGGCTCGCTGGGGAGCAAACCCGGTTTTCGACCGGACCTGGACAATCTTAAGCATTTTGTTGATGGGCGCGCTGGCGATGCTCTTTGCATTCGATATGTGGGTCGCGTAAAGCCCTTTATTCGTGTAAAATAGGTTTACAAATCCACTGTCAATTCATCACAAATTAGGTCAATGTCTGTAAACCTACTTGCCCGCATTCCATTTTTTACAAACTTGCCCGAAAGCGAACTCGACCGCTTGATGCAAGAAATGGATGTTGTTAATCTGAATTCGGGCGACATCCTATTCCATGAAGGCGATCCCGGGGAACATCTTTATGTGGTGGTCGAGGGGGATCTGGAGATTTTGCTTGCGCCGGATACGGATAATGAACTGATTCTCAATATGGTTCACGCAGGGGAATACATCGGGGAAATGAGTTTGCTCCAGCCCGGAGGACTTCGTACAGCGAGCGCCCGCGCGCAGGGGAATGTTGCCCTGCTGAGCTTGAATCGCGACCAGTTCAAAAATCTTCTCGAACGCAATCCTCGCTTGTCCACTGCCATGGTCGGTGTGCTGAGCCAGCGGCTGGATAACACCAACGCTGCCACCTTCCGCGATCTCACAGAAAAGAATCGTCAATTGCAAAAAGCCTTCGACGAGCTCAAGGCGGCGCAGGAGCAATTGATCGAGAAGGAGCGCCTCGAACGGGAGCTCAAGGTCGCCGCCGACATCCAGATGTCCATCCTGCCGGATGTTTTGCCAGTGCACGACAGGTTTGATTTCGGCGGACGCATCCTCCCGGCCCGGCAAGTGGGCGGTGATTTCTATGACGTGTTCCCTCTCGGCGATAACAAGATCGGCGTCCTGATCGGTGATGTTGCCGATAAAGGTGTTCCTTCTGCCATTTTTATGGCTCGCGCCCACGCCCTGATCATTGCCGAGGCAGATAGCGTGAGCTCTCCAGGTGTCGTTTTACGGAAGGCGAATAAACACATTACCCGCCTCGAAAAATCCACGCAGTTTGTTACTGCTCTCTATGGCGTTCTGGACACGGAGACCGGTGAATTTTCTTATGCCCGCGCGGGTCACGAACCGCCCCTGTTGATGCACGAGCATGGGGATGTCCATCGCCTGCCCCACAAGCCCGGAATGGCGCTGGGGTTATGGGAAAATATTGCCCTTGATGAATACAGTTTGTTCCTGCCAAAAGGGTCCTTGCTTGTGATGTTCACCGATGGCATGACGGACTGCCGCAACCCAAAAGGCGAACCCTTCGGGCTGGAGCGTGTCCGTTTGACGATGGCGGAGCTGTGGAATACCTCGGCGCAATCGAGCTGTGACCAGCTCTTTGACAAGCTCATGGTGTATCAAAGCGGCTCCAAGCAGGATGACGATGTAACACTGGTTGCAGTCCATGCGAAATAGATAAGACCGGATTCAAAATCCGGTCTTATTTTTGTAAGTAGTGCAACACCATGGTGTCGCGTTACACAACTCTAAGCCCCATCCAACGCCTGCTTGATATCCTCTACCAGATCGTCCTTATTCTCGATCCCCACTGAGAGCCGTACCAGCCCGGGGTCCACATCAAGCTGCGAGCCCGCGACGGAGAGATGGGTCATCGCAGCAGGGACCTCGATCAAAGACTCCACCCCACCAAGTGACTCAGCAAGAGTGAAGATCTTTGTACCTTCCGCGACCCGAATCGCTGCCTCACGTCCGCCTTTCATAATAAAGGAAATCATTCCGCCGCCGTTTTTCATTTGGTGCCTGGCGATCTTCTGCTGGGGATGACTGTCCTGGAATGGATAAAAAATCTTTTCGACCCGGGGATGTTCTTCCAGCAACTCAACGATCGCGATGGCATTTTCATAGTGCCTGTCCATGCGGATGGGCAGGGTCTTGATGCCGCGCAGGACGAGGAAACAGTCCATCGGTCCCGGCACCGCTCCGACAGCGTTCTGCAGGAACGCCAGCTTTTCTGCGAGCTCTTTGTCTTTCACAATGATGGCGCCGCCGACCACATCAGAATGACCGCCGAGATACTTTGTCATGGAATGGACGACGATATCCGCACCAAGTTCGAGTGGGCGCTGTAAATACGGCGTCGCGAATGTGTTATCCACAACCAGCAAGGGACGGTTTTCGTGTGCGTGCACAATCTCGGCGACTGCGCGAATGTCGGTGATGCGCAGGTACGGATTTGTAGGAGTCTCCAGCCAGACCAGGCGCGTCGATGGCGTCATGGCTTCCGCGACAGATTCGGGATCGGTAGTATCGGAAAAGGTAAAATCCAGTTTGAAGCGCCGCAGGACTTTGTCGAAGAGACGAAACGTCCCGCCGTAGACGTCGTTGCCTGCCAGCACATGGTCATCCGAATTGAGAAGGCGAAGAACGGTATCTGTCGCGGCGAGCCCGGAGGCAAATGCCAGCCCGTACGTTCCGCCTTCCAATGCCGCGAGGCAATCCTGGAGCGCCTTACGGGTCGGGTTCTGGGTGCGGGAGTATTCATATCCCTGGCGCGGCTGGGCAACCCCATCCTGCATATAGGTGGAAGTAAAATAGACGGGCATCATCACCGCGCCATTGTTCGGATCCGGCTCCTGCCCGGCGTGGATCGCAAGTGTTTCAAATTTCATTCACTCTCCTGTAATTTTTGGCCAAAATGAGTTGTCTGAAAATCATAAATCATTATACAGGCGAAGCCGTCCTGTGGACAAGCGAAGCTGTTCTCTGGACAGGTGAAGTGGCGGCTTACGCCATGAACGAGGAAACATGACAAAGAAAATACTGGCTGTGCTTGCCCACCCTGATGACGAATCCTTTGGTCTGGGCGGCACTCTCGCATTGTACGCGAGCAAGAGATACGATACCTATCTGGTCTGCGCGACCCGCGGCGAGGTGGGTACCGTGGATGAAGAACATCTGAATGGCTTTAAAGATATTGCCGAGCTCCGCACTGTAGAGCTTGAACGTGCGGCAAAGATCTTAAACCTAAAAGACGTTTTCCTTCTGGGGTATCGGGACTCGGGTATGCCCGGCACCGAGGAGAACAAACACCCGGATGCACAGATCAATCACTCCATCGATGAGGTGGCCGGTAAAGTGGTGAGATATATCCGCGAGCTCAAACCTGATATAGTGATTACTTTCGACCCGATCGGTGGATACAAACACCCCGATCACATTCATATTCACAAAGCGACGGTGCTTGCCTTTGAAAAAGCGGACGATGCCTCCTTCCACCCCGAAACGGGTTTACCGTTTAAGCCGCGTGCCCTCTACTATCAGGTATTCCCGCGCCGCACCCTGCGACTGATGGTGCGATTGATGCCCCTGTTTGGCAAAGACCCCACCAAATTTGGCCGTAATCAAGATATCAATTTAAAGGAACTTGCCGAGGTAGATTTCCCCGTCCACGTGCGCGTGGATATTACATCCGTCGCAAACATCAAACAGGAGGCAGGTCGTCAACACGTCTCCCAGGGCGGCATGCAGATGCGCCGCGGCTGGATGGGCTTCATGACACGACTCTTCGGCGAGCGGGAAGAATTCATGCGCGCCTACCCGCCCATTGCCAATGGACGCAACAAAATCGCCAACGATTTGTTCTGGGAATGAACCGCCGCTCAGGAGGACAAGTTTGAAGAATCAGAATCATCTCACTCGGGGTCCGCATCAGGAACAACCCGTTCGGATGGCGGGCGAACCCGTTAGCCGCGCCCGAGCCGCCCTGTTAATGATCCACGGGCGTGGAGCCAGCGCGGAAGATATCCTGTCCCTAGCAAGTGAGTTCGACCAACCGGGGTTTGCTTACCTCGCACCGCAGGCGGCGGGGAATACCTGGTACCCGAATCGTTTTCTGGTTCCGCTGGCTGAGAATGAACCCTGGCTTTCTTCTGCCTTAAAGTTTGTCGATGAGGTGCTGACTGAAATCATCAACGCCGGGATTCCTTCTGAACGAGTCATCCTGCTGGGCTTTTCACAGGGAGCCTGCCTTGCACTCGAATTTGCCGCGCGTAACGCGCGTCGCTATGGCGGAATTGCAGGGCTGAGTGGAGCGCTGATTGGTCCGGATGATACGCCGCGCGATTACAAAGGCTCCCTGGCAGGGACGCCTGTCTTTCTGGGATGCAGCGATGTGGACTTCCATGTCCCGAGAGAGCGCGTCGACCAGACCGCAGAGATATTGAAGAGACTCGGAGGTGAGGTCACCGAGCGTTTATACCCGAATATGGGTCACACTATTAACCAGGATGAGATCGATTTCGTGCGCGGGATGATGCAGGGGCTTGTCGGTCATTCCTCCTGACGCCGCTTTATTGATGTCGTGACAACTTTCTAAGTTGCGGCTGGCTGGATCGTATGGATCAGTTTCGCTACGTCTCACATGCTCAAGAAGTGATATTCGCTCCCGGAGCGCTTGCGCGGTTGAGGGATGTCGTGAACCGCGTGGGTTGGAAGCGGTTATTGTTGTGCACCAGTCGTTCTATGAAGAAAAATGGGAATGTAGAACGCGTCCAATCCATATTGGGGGAGAGCCTTGCAGTGGTATTCGACTCTGTCAGGCCCCATGTTCAGGATGTCCAAGTAGAGGAAGCCTTCGCGCTTACTCGTTTGCACGATGCGGATGCGGTCATCGGTCTGGGCGGCGGTAGCCCGCTTGGGATGGCAAAGGCGGTTGGACTTCTATCTGCACTTCCGATCCTTGCCATCCCCACAACCTATGCCGGCTCGGAGATGACGGCGGTCTACGGGGTGACGCATACACAGGAGAATCCTCCTCGGAAGGTCACAACTAGCGATCCGAAGATCGCGCCGAAGCTTGTGATCTACGACCCGGAGCTAACACTTGATCTGCCACCCGAGCTGACAGCCTCCACAGGCATCAATGCGCTGGCACATTGTATTGAAGCGCTCTATTCCGTCACGCGGCACCCACTTTCCGCCGCCGCAGCATTAAGAGGGATTCAGCATATCAACAATGCATTATTAGGCTGTTATCAGGATGGAGGAAACTTGGAGGTACGCACGGAGATGCTCATCGGCGCCCATCTGGCGGGATTGTCGCTCGCCTCGGTTTCCATGGGGCTGCATCATGGACTGTGTCATGTGTTGGGTGGGACAGCCAACGTGCAGCACGGAATTGCAAACAGCATCATCCTGCCTCATGCCATCCGCTTCAACGCAGATGCAACCGCGCCTCAATTGCTGCCTGCCATCGAAGTGATGGGTATTTCCGCAAACGGAAGTCGCCCAGTGACGGCTGTGGAATTACTGGCGCAAAAAATCTCTGAACTTATCGGCAGTATGAATCTCCCGCAGCGTTTACGTGATGCGGGTGTGGATCTAAAGGAGTCTGATTTGCCTCGTCTTGCCGAAATCGCATTTCAAAACCGGACGGTTCAGAATAATCCCAAGCCCATTACGGAGCCAGTCCAGATTGAAACCCTGTTGAAACATGCCTGGTAGAGGAGATGACCTGACAAAAACAGCCAAACTTATAATCAAGATGACAATCAACAGGCAAAACCGAAAGCCAACCTTTCAGGGTTTCTACTTCAAATGGAGAACAGAC
The DNA here is from genome assembly GCA_025966435.1 of Anaerolineales bacterium. Taxonomy (GTDB): domain Bacteria; phylum Chloroflexota; class Anaerolineae; order Anaerolineales; family Villigracilaceae; genus Defluviilinea. The sequence goes on from JAICRQ010000055.1 coordinate 11,045, forward strand.
GATGACAAAAATCCAAACACAGGGAGTGCATCACATCACGTTTGTCGGTTCCAACCGGCAAGCGATCATTGATTTCTATCAGGGTGTGCTGGGTATGCCGCTTGTTTTCGAACAGCCGAACCTCGACGTGCCCGATGAATGGCATCTGTATTTTGATCCGGGCGATGGGCGGTTGATTACGTTCTTTGTGCGCCCAACCCGAGTCAATGACCCAACCCCAAATCCTGAGAATATCGGGAATCTACATCATATCGCTTTCACCGTTTCGCGCGCGACCTATACCCAGGTGGCAGCGCGCTTGCAGGAACTTGGGATCGAGAATACAGGCCCCATCGATCGCGGCTTTATGGATTCGATCTATTTTCGTGACCCGAACGGGCAGCTGCTTGAGATGGCTTGTTTTAAGTTTGTTCCTCCAGAAGGACATACATATGCCGATGTGCTCAACGTGGCACACCGGCTGCGCGTGGATCGCGGAGATTACGCGATTGCGGATAGCCACCTCGCGGATGCGCTTGCGGAATTGATGGAAAAAAAAGTCAAACTGCAGGCTTGATAAACGCCGTTTACCGCTAAGTTAATTTCGGGACAAAAACACCTTTGTGTGGCGCGCAGTTCTCAGGAGGGGATTGAAATCGTAGAAATAATGTTCAATAATTATGTCATATGATATTCGTCATACACCTTCGAATCCTGTACCCGACTGAAGTTTCAGAAACGAAAGTATACAAATAGCACTTGAGTGGTCGTGACATAATCAAAAACGGCACGCCAGTCAAGTACATATTTCTTACAGGAAATGCCACTACCGTAGCAACAGAGCCATTCCGAGGGCAATCAGCCAAACAGACCACAAGATGTAACTGATCGCATTAATTGCACCTGCCGGTTTGAAACCCGTTTCCTCAAATA
>JAICRQ010000362.1 GCA_025966435.1 Anaerolineales bacterium
AAAGTCCAGCTCCGCATACAGAATAAAGGCTGGCTGCCGGTGCCATGGCTTGAACTGCGCGAGACATTACCCGTGGCACTGGTGGGACCAAATAACTTTCAAACTGTCACCAATCTTGGTCCGAATGCCGACGCGCAGTTTGAATATATCGTACAAGCGCGTAAGCGCGGTTATTATCCGATCGGACCCTTGTCCATCACCACAGGTGACATTCTGGGATTGAGCAGTTCCTTGCAAGCAACGATTCCAGCCGAGGCCTTGGTGGTGTACCCGAAGATTATTCCATTCACCTCTATGGATATCCCGTCACAATCGCCACAGGGGACGCTGCGTTCGACCATGCCTCTGTTTGAAGACCCCACGCGAGTTCTGGGAAAACGCGGGTATACCTCCGGCGATTCGCTGCGGCGGATCGATTGGAAATCCTCGGCGTCCAGCGGGCGCTTGCAGGTGAAGGTGTTTGAGCCGTCCATCGCGCTGGAAACGTTTATCGTTTTGAATCTCAATGCGGAGGATTACTACTACCGCGCCCGTATCGATTCGACGGAACTCGCAATCGTGATTGCAGCGTCCGTTGGCAACTGGGTCATCGGCAAAAAACAAATGGTAGGGATGATGGTGAACGGGCGCGACCCGCTGGCAGCGGATGGCAGACCACAATCCATTCCGGCACGGAAGGGAAAACAGCACATGATGCGCCTGCTGGAAACGCTGGCGCGTGTGGAGACGGTCGATCAGTCAGCTCTCGCTCCCTTACTACAGTGGCAGCGGTACCACCTCGCCTGGGGCACAACGTTGATCGTGATCACAGGCAGCGCCAGCGATGAATTGCTGGATGAGCTTTACCTGGCGCGTCGTGCAGGGCAGAACGCGATCCTGATTCTGGCGGGCGTGAACACGTCTGGCGATGAAACATTACGCCGTGCAAACGCCTTTGGCATTCCCGTTTTTTCCATCGTCACCGAGCGGGATCTGAAGATTTGGACGCAGGAGTTTAGGCACGCATGAGTCCCGAATCTCCCTCCATACTCACGCGCAACGAGAAAATGTTTCGATTCATCAGCTCTCTGCTGGTGTTTCTGGTGATGGCGTGTGTTGTGATGACCATCGCCATGGTCCTGCAGAATGGATCAGGCTGGCACTCGGGAGTCGTTGCCGGTGTGCTTCTGTTCATTGTGATCGACCGGTTATACACGTTTCGACAACTGAGATCGCTGACGCCATTCAGCTCGGAATGGGCGCTCGCGATTGGCGGTCAATGGGTTCTCATTGTTCTCATTTTGCGGCTTTTGCTTTCCTACGCCAACGGGCTGGATGCCTTCAGAGTGGATTTGTCTCTGTTTACACGAGGTTATATTGCCGAGCTGTTCACCCTGGAATTTGTGGGGACTTTGTTGCTCGCTTTCCTGGTCTGGTTTCTTACCGGGCGCTTCCTGGACTTACTCGAAGAAATCGGATTGAACCCGGCGCTGGCGTTGGAGGAAAACCCAGTCATTCAGAGCCAGGTCGTGCCCGCGCATCAGCGATTGGTGAGCCTGTTCTTCAGTATCGGTATTGGCTTGGTGATCCTGACGGCTCTGGCGCGGGTTAACTTCGAAGCGATTACCACCAATACACAGGGACTCCCCAGAATAGAATTCAGTCGTTTGTCGGGTGGGGAAGCAGGTGCATTGCTTTATTTCGTTTTCGGATTGGCTCTGCTCAGCCTCAGCCGCTTGATGTCACTACAGACGCATTGGAATCGGCTGCGTATCCCGGTGTCTTCCGGGAACCTGACCCGGCAATGGGGCAAATATAGTCTGTTCTTTCTTTTGCTTCTGGCGGTGTTCGTCAGCCTGCTGCCAGCCGGTGACAGCTTCGGCATTTTCTCCGTGCTCGGCGCGTTGCTGGGTTTTCTACTGGGTGTGATTTTCTTCATCGGGCAGTTGCTGATAAGCCTGATCTTGTTATTGGTCAGCCTTCCATTTCTCTTATTCGGTCAGGGATTACCCAACATCAGCCCACCTCCAGCCCCGCCTCCCTTGCCAAGCTTGCCGGCGCAACCTCCAGTGCCTGTGACGGACAGCGCCGTCTGGGCGATGATTCGCTCTATCCTGCTGTGGGGATCGTTAGCTGCCATTGTTGTTTTTGTATTCATCCAGTTCGTGAGGCAACACGGCGGACTTCGCGCCGCCCTTCGAGGCTCGCGTGTGATGAATTGGCTTTCTCAAGCCTGGCAGTGGCTCTCCAGAAATGCGGACAAAACACGCGAAGGACTCACGCGCGCGATTGCAGATGGATGGCAAAGCCTTGTTTCGCGGCTGGAAGGAAATCGTCTCCAGCCTCTTTCGAACCTGTTCCGCCTGCGGGCGCTCGATCCGCGTCGGCAGATTTACTTCTTCTATCTGGCGATGGTCCGTCGCAGCGAAGAGCAGGGATTGGGGCGCAAACCCTCGCAGACACCTTCCGAGTATGCAGTGACCCTGGAGAAAGCTTTGCCAACGGAAGATAAAGATATTGAATCTATCACCGAGGCATTTATGGCGGCGCGCTATAGCCGCCGTGAAATCGATTCCCGCGATGCAGATGTAGTCAAAGCAACCTGGGGACGCATCCGGAGTGCGTTGCAAAAGAAATCGAAAGAAAGTAAAAAGCCGCGATAAAAGAGGGGTAGGGCAGAGCTACGTTCCATGTTAAACTTTTGAAATGCCGTCGCCGTCGATACCAAAGACGAAGCTTCGTCCGCCAGCACTGCGCCAGCCGATTGTGTCACGCCCTCGCCTGACGAAGGCTCTCCGCAATCCGTGTCCGCTCACGGTGATCTCCGCGCCTGCCGGCTCCGGAAAGACCACTCTGGCACTGACGTGGGTAACCTCCCAGAGTGTCAGGGTCGCGTGGTTATCCCTGGACTCGGATGATAATGACCCAATCCGTTTCCTAAACGGGTTTGTTGCTTCACTGCAAGTAGCGGGCGAGAAGCTTGATTTCCCCAGGGGTCCGCGTGAGCTTAAAGGAATGATCGCGGACCTGATCAACCAGCTTGGCGAAACCGAAGAGATCGTCTTTGTCCTGGACGATTATCATTTGATTACAGAGGAAGCGATCCACTCGACGCTTGTCTATTTTCTGGATCATATGCCCCCCTCCATGCAGATTGTGTTGGTTACTCGCGAGGATCCACCTCTGCCGCTGGCACGCTGGCGGGCACGCCGGCAGCTGCGCGAACTGGACCTTCAAGATCTGCGCTTCACGGTGGAAGAGGCGGGTATGTTTCTGAATCAAGTGATGGGGCTGCATCTCACCAGTGACCAGGTTCAATCTCTGGAGCAGAGGACACAGGGTTGGGTCGCCGGTCTGCAAATGGCTGGGCTTTCGCTTCAGGCAAATAAAACACAAGCCCTTCCTCTCAGGAGCGAGCGCCATTTCATTACAGAGTATTTATTGACCGAAATTCTGAGCCAGCAAAAGCAGGACGTTCAAACATTTTTGCTCCACACCTCCATCCTGGATCAATTCTCGTTACCACTTTGCAGGACTCTGATGCCCGGTCATGCGGGCAATGTTGGAAAGCTGCTGGCGCACATCCAAAAGGCGAATCTTTTTATCACTGCAGTTGGTTCGTGGTACCAGTGCCATCCGCTTTTTCGCGAATTCCTCCAGCAGCAGTTGAACAGTCAGTTACCGGAGCGCGTGGAGGAGCTTCACCGGCGGGCCTCGCAATGGTTCGAGCAAAATGGGATGGTCTCGGAAGCCATTCAACACGCGTTCGCCATTACCGATCACAAAACGGCCGCGCGTTTAATCTCCTCTCTCGCGCCGGACTATCTCAAGCGCGGCGAGCTCGTCACGCTGCGACGCTGGCTCGAATCACTGCCTGAGACAGTGATCTGGAATGAGCCTCGTCTGTGCCTGACACAGGTCTGGCTCTTGCTCGACTCAAACCTGCAGATCGATGCGCAAAATTATTTTGATCGTCTGGGGACATTTTTGGAGAAGAATTTACGCGGCGAGTTTTTGGCAGTGCGCGCCCTGCATGCCGCCATGACGCACCAACCTGAGCTTGCCATGAAGTTTGTAAAACGTGCCCAAAAATCTGCAGAAGCAAAAGACCCATTCATCCAAACGTATGTGTCGTTTGGTTTGGGTGCGGCGCAGAAGATGGGACTGAATTTCTTCCAGGCAGAGCAAAGCTTTCGTAATTCGCTTGCTCTGGCAGATGCCGATGCAAATTCCTATATTGCCATTGCTTCACTTGTCAATCTGGCAGATGTGCTCTACCTGCAGGCGCGACTTTTCGA
>JAICRQ010000252.1 GCA_025966435.1 Anaerolineales bacterium
ATTGCTATGGAGCTGCCTCCACCGTTGGATTGATGAGTATGTATATTGTCGGTTTCGAAAGTAATGAAGCAATCCCTTATGCAATCAAGCTCGGAGTTGCGCTGCAGATGACGAATATCCTGCGTGATGTGGGGGAGGATTACCGCAACGGGCGCCTGTACCTGCCGCGTGAAGAGCTCACCTTTTATGGCATTCCGGAATCCGACATTGCCCAGGGACGCGTCACAGAGAACTGGCGTCAATTTATGAAGTTCCAGATCGACCGCAATCGGCAGTTGTATGAAGCATCATGGGCAGGTATTAAGATGCTGGCACGTGAGGGGCAGTTCGCCATCGGCGCTGCTTCGGTGTTTTATCAAGGCATTCTCGATGAGATCGAGCGAAATGACTACAATGTATTTAGCAGTCGAGCATCGTTAAGCACGTTAGGTAAGGTTCGTCGGGTCCCGGCGCTTTGGTTAAAGGTCAAATCTCGGTAAAGTATTTTTCAAATCAATGAAGTGAGGTGAAATGAATAAAGATCAAGTTCGTCAATATATCAATCTGTTAACCGTTATCCTGGCGCTTGGCGTCAATATCCTGGCGACGGCACTGCCACTCAACGGGCAAAGCACCGGTGAAATATCGGATCGTTTCGAGGTTATATTTGTCCCCGCCGGTTATGTTTTCTCGATTTGGGGACTCATCTATCTCGGCTGGGTTGCCTTTACAATCTTTCAGTTACAGCCCTCACAAAGGGAGAATCCACGGCTTCGCCGCCTGGGTTATTTGTTTGCCCTGAGTAATCTTGCCAACGCGGCCTGGCTGTTTTGCTGGCACTATAACTTATTTGGCTTGAGCGTGCTCGTCATGCTGACGCTGCTGGGATTACTGATTGCAAGTTATATACGATTGAATGTAAATCGCTCGCCAGTTCCGCGCATCGAATATTGGTCGGTGGATGTGTTGTTCAGCGTTTACCTGGGTTGGATCACGGTTGCCACCGTCGCAAACATATCGGACTGGTTATATTTTGTCGGCTGGGATGGTTTCGGAATCCCGGCACAAACCTGGGCAGTGATTATGCTGGCGGTTGCATCTCTACTGGGTCTGGCAATGGCGTGGATGCGCAGGGATGCTGGTTATTTATTGGTGCTCGTGTGGGCATTCATTGGAATCGCCATAAAACAAACAGGAGAGCCGTTGGTTATGGTGAGCGCCTGGCTTGCTGCGGTCCTTATGGCGGGTCTCGCTATCTTTAGTTTCATCCGCCGTCGGGATGCCTGAACGGACAAACACGTGGCTTTGCTTTCTCAGGACACAACGAAATGCGTTGTGTCCTTTTTATTTGAAACCTGCGAAAGGAGGATTTCATGGCTATAATCGAGTATGCGAATCATTTTGCTGCTGGGATTTGTATGGCTCGTTGGCTGCACGTCCATTGCGCCAACCTCTACACCCAAACCAGGAGGAGCTGATATGCCGGTGTCCCGTTTTCTTGCCCTGGGCGATTCCTATACAATCGGCGAACATGTCGCAGCGAGGAATCGTTGGCCGAATCAACTGGCGAAGCTGCTCGAAGCGGAAGGGATTCAGACCGATGTGACGATCATTGCCCGCACAGGCTGGACGGTGGATGAGCTCTGGGAGGGAATCCAGGCTTCTCCTCCTCAGGGAACCTATGACCTGGTTACGCTGCTGATCGGCGTCAACGATCAGTATCGCGGTTACACGGCGCACTGGTATCATGACAAGTTCCGCTTCCTGCTGGAGAAGGCAATTCTCTATGCAGGCGGTCACCCGGACAAAGTGATTGTCCTTTCGATCCCCGATTGGGGCTTTACTCCCTTCGCGGCCAGGCGAGGGAACACGGAACCAATCAGCCAGCAGATCGACGAGTTCAACGCCGTCAATCTGGAAGAGACAAAAAATGTAGGCGCCCATTATGTGGATGTGACGATCATCTCACGCATGGCGCTGGATGACTTCGACCTGATCACAGGCGATCGCTTGCACCCCTCCGGCAAGATGTATAAGATGTGGGCGGAGAAGATCCTGCCCGTGGCGCTGGAAATTCTGCGGTAATTATTGATGTACTTGTATACCTGTCTACCATATACCTTGAAAAGGAGACATTCCCATGCCTGAAATTTCATACGACAAAGTCCAGGACTATTTGGCGTCCCTCGTCCCGCCGCGCGAACCCGAGCTGCAAAAGATGGAAGAATACGCGGAGAAAAACGGCTTCCCCATTATCGGTCCGGCGTGTGGATATTACTGTTATCAGTTGGCGCGTATGATCAACGCCAAATCTGTGTTTGAGCTGGGGTCCGGATATGGCTATTCCACCGCCTGGTTTGCGAAAGCGGTCAAGGAAAATGGGGGAGGCATTGTGCATCATACCGTCTGGGATGAAGACCTGTCGAAACGCGCTCAGGGACATTTGTCCGTGTTGGGAAGCGCAGATATTATCGAGTTCCACGTTGCCGAGGCGGTGGAAACTTTGCGTCAAACCGATGGTCCCTTTGACATTATTTTCAACGATATCGATAAAGAAGGCTATCCGGAATCGCTCCCCATTATCAAAGAGAAATTACGGCACGGCGGGTCTTTGATCATCGACAATATGTTGTGGAGTGGCCGGGTCTTCGACGCGAATAATCACGATAACAGCACCGAAGCCATCCGCCGCTTCACGCGAGACGTTACCACCGACCTCGACTGGATCGTTTCCCTGATTCCCGCGCGAGACGGCATGATCGTCGCTTATAAAAAATAACTCACTTAAGTTGCCCAGAAAATAACATGCCTTATAGCTTTGACCAGACCCCAAACCGTCGCCTTTCCAGCGCGAAGTGGACATTGGTCCCCAAGGATGTCCTTCCCATGTGGGTCGCAGATATGGATTTCTCTGCACCGCCCTCGATATTGAAAGCTCTGCAGAAATTCGCTGAGCATGGAGATTTGGGTTACCAACTGCCGTCCACCAAGTTATATGAAATGGTCGCAGCGCGGTTGAATAAACTTTATGGCTGGAAGGTCTCGCCAGAAATGATCCTTACCGTTCCGGGGGTGAACAGTGGTTACAATATTGCGGCGCGCACGTTTTGCACGTCCAAAAAAGGATATTTGATCCAGCCGCCAGTCTATAACGAATTTCACGAGACGCGCAGGAAAACCGGCGTTCCACAGGTGGAAGCACCTTTGGCAAAAAAGATCTATGGAAACAGGCTGGAGTTCGAAGTTGACTTTGATGCATTTCAACGGGCGGCGAAACAGGTCAATCTGTTCCTGCTTTGCAATCCTCACAATCCCGTTGGACGGATTTATTCTCCTGCTGAGCTTAGCCGCATGGCTGAGATTTGCCTTAGGAACAATGTTTTGATTGTTTCTGACGAAATTCACAGCGAACTATTACTGGATAATAACAAGTTTCACCCCATTGCTTCTTTAAGCCGTGAGATTGAAGAGCAGACGATTACGTTAGTTTCCGCCTCGAAGGCATTCAACGTTCCAGGTTTGTTCTGTGCGTTTGCCATCATCCAGAATCAGAAACTGCGTGAACAGTATGCCGAGACGGTGCTTAAAATGGGCATCCATGTTTCCTCGGCCGGGTTGGTTGCCTCCCAAAGCGCCTATTCCGGTAGTTGTGATGGCTGGTTAAGGGCACTGCGCAAATATCTGACCGGCAATCGAGATTTTGTAATCGAATATGTAACAAAGCGGTGGCCCCAGGTGCGTATAACGATCCCGCAGGCGACTTATCTTGCCTGGCTGGATTTCACACAGCTTGATCTGGAACCTTCTCCCTATAAATTTTTCTTTGAAAAAGCGAAAGTAGCCCTCGTTGACGGCGCAATCTATGGCGAAAACGGCAAGGGACATGTGCGGCTCAACTTCGGGACCTCGCGCCGAATCCTTAAACAGGGACTGGATCGCATGAATCGGGCGCTAAAGTCCCATTAAACAAAGGACGGATGGGTATTTCACCATCCGTCAATGATTTAATTTGCGGTCTAGGTAAGGAGTGGGGATTGCAACCTTCCTATCGTTAGGAGAACGTCTGGTTTTCCAAAGCGAAGCTCGTGCAGAGCTTTGGCCAGTTCAGGGCGTCCCGGTCCTACCTTCGGTAAACATTTCAGGCGGAGACTCTATGGGTACCTCCTTTCTCTATGTATTCATCATACAACGAATGAAGGACCTTTACATTAAAAATACTTTACAAGTTTGTGATAAAAGATTTAATCGGGTTCGGTGGTAGAGTTTCTTGAGCCCTCCAGATATTTTTCAACCTGTGCCGTATCCACTTGCCAAAGTGTGTTCGCAAAATAGGGCTTGAACCCCATTTCAACATTGATCTTCAACATTGGTGCGTTTGAATTGGCATTCCCCGTGCGGATATATTCCACTTCCGGGCGTTCCTGGAGAATCTTCTCCATCATCCGAGCCTTGAGCCAGCGACCCAATCCCCGATTTCGATAGTCCGGATAGACTGCGGTAAATCCCTGGTTAAGGATGCTGGGTCGGTTGGGGCTCCAGAAGACCTCCGTAAGCCCAACAAACTTCCCATTCCCTTTATCGATCAAATACAGTATCCAACGTTTATTGCCTTTTCCGAAAATATATTTTTCGACATCACGCAGGATCTCTGGAGTGAATTTCATATCCTCTATTTCCAGATTGTCCCGAGGCTGGTCGTTTCCCAATTCTTCCATGAGAGCCGCCATTTCCACAATGTGTTCTTCCGGGACCTCTCTATCCCAAAGTCCCATTTCAAATTCATCTCCCAGGTTCTCACTGTTTTTTAACCAGCGGCTCACCAGATTGCGATCAAACTCTGCTACCTTTAATTGATTGATATGGCTTTCCAGCCCCTTGCGTGCACCGATGTGTTCCATGAAGAATCCAGAAGCAGGGATACGATCGCTTGCCCAGGCGATGAGTAGACTTCGATTGTGCTCTTTTGCGTGAGGGACAAGCATTCTCAGCATTTTTCGTCCCCAGCCCTGGCAACGATATTGAGGAGTCACTTCGATCCCAAAGTAAGCTAAATGTTTGTTGTCTTCCAGATGCTCAATACCAATGTCACAAAAGGCAAGAATCTCGGTCCCTGAGGGATTCCATTTGACGTAGACGTGCTCTTCCACAAAGCTCGGGATATTTTTCCAACCCTGGATTTGTTCCTCCTCCGGAATGGGTGGGTCATCGGGATAATATTCCCGGTTCATCCGATTCTTAAATTCGGATACGCAGTGATATTCATGCTCCGACGCAGAACGAATATTAATTGACTGAAAAACGATGGGTGTGTCATCCATTTCACTCCTCCTGGTTGGTCTAGCGGCGACACGACTAAATACATTGTATGACTTTCAATAGGGAAAGTCAATAAGATAATATTGCAAAACTGTTCTAGGAGGAAAATATCTTTTGCCTTACACCAGAGCCTATGGTGTGAATGGTTGCAAGATATAATACAAATTGTCTGACAATTCTGATTACAAATAATTCAAAAACTGCTTATTCAAGGATATAAGCAGTAGGAGTGCCTCATGACAACCATCGACCTGACCGTCGAACCCTCTCGCCGGGCAAATGCGCTCAAGCGAGCTAAAGAACGCAATATCATCATCCCCACCTACGCACAAATGAAGGATCCTTCCAGGATCCCTGCACACGTAAAAGAG
>JAICRQ010000009.1 GCA_025966435.1 Anaerolineales bacterium
AAAAGGTCTGGTAGACGCGCGCCAGGCCTTCCGGTCCGATCGAGTCGAAATATTTTTCACCGGAATAGAGTCTGGAGAAGTAATACTGCAGTGCCACCGAGCCAGCATTTTGCCAGGGATCAGGTCGGAAGATCGTTTCATCCAACAATTCAAGCTCGGTGATCCTGCCGGCGCGCCAGTTGTAGTATCCGTTGTTGAGGGTGTTCGCCGCGATAATTAATTGAAGGTAGGGTGTTTCATAGTTCACCCGGCGGAAACCAAGCATATAGTTTCCACTGGGAGGCGTTGGCTGGGTGAGCGCGCCGCCCTCATATTCGAGTAGCGCCAGGAGCAGTTGCGGACTGACACTGTAATTCTGAGCGATATAGTCCACGGCTTCCGCGCCGGTGCGCGTCCGTTCCCCGGCGTACACGCGATAATCTTTCAGCCATCCAGAAGTGGTGGCGACAAATGCCGAGGTGCTAAAGCCGATCTGCGCCGGTCCGTTGACGAATGCGTGGTCTGGAATGCTTTGGTACGCAGTGCCCCACAGCGGTAGATAATAAATGGGAATCTTCATCGGCATCCCGGGCGGCATCGTCGTGGCATCGAGCGGGATAATGGGATTGGCTTCCCGGATCTCCTCGACGGTGGTGTTGAAGCGCGCCGCCAGAGCCAGCAGAGTATCGCCGTTTTGTGCCGTGTAATCCACGAGCTCGCCCGGCGCATATTTCGGTCGCTCCGAGGTTGGCGCGGGGACAGGCGTGGGGGCGAGCGGCGTGATCATATTTTCGATGATGCTCGGGGCGGGTCCCGGCGCGCAGGAGGCGAGCAGGAGGGCAATAATTAAGAGATTCAAAAAACACAGAGATGAAACTTTCCCTCTGTGTCCTTGCGTCAACGATATTTTCAGTTTCATACCAAACTATCCATCATCCGTTTCACGCAGGATCACAGCCAGAGATTGGGCATATAGATCCGCAGTGATCACTTTATCACCTTTGACCAATTTTCCTTCGTAGGGTTTCTCACCCGCGTAGACCGTCCAGCCGCTCAACACAAAAGGAAGCGGACCGTCCGCAATGACCCACTCGCCGTTATATTTGCGGGCGAAATGCAGGTGGGTTCCGGTTGACATGCCTCCTTCACAGGAAGGATGCCCGATGCGGTCATCCTGTTCCACCCATACGCCCTCGGGCACGCGGTGAGTGGCAGCAACATGTAAATACAGGAGGTTCCACCCCGTTTGTTCGGAACCATCTCCGTCCGTATCCACCACAACCACGCCGTTGCCAGAGCGGACGACTAAACCCGGCGCGGCAGAGACGATCCAGTGGTCAGAAGACAGGCAGCCTGTTTCAGCGCTCGGGGGCGCAAAATCCAGGGCAGCCATGGGTCCTTCGTTTTCCCAGGCGGCATGCGGTCCGCCGGTGAAAGCCCAGGCTGCTTTCATTTCGAAAGGCAGGGACATTTCTGGCTGGCTGATGCTTGGCGGAAAGATCGGACCGAACACGTCCGCCCGTGACCACGGGTCGCCAAACATATTCTGGTAAAACGGCAAAAAGCCGCTGGTCTGGTCCATGATGCGCAGCCATTCATTATAGGAATGATGGCGTGAGAAATAATACATGAGCGAAACCGTGCCGGCATTGAGCGTTGGATCAATGCGAAGCCGGGTGCCATCTTGAAACGTCAGCTCGACCATTTTGCCGGAGCGCCAGTCATAGTATCCCGTAGAAAGCTGTTTGATCGCCCAGACCATCTGCATGAACATTCCCTTATATTTAAAGCTTTCATGCCCCAGGGGATAGTCAATGCGGAACTCGTTTTCCGGTGTGCCTCGCACCCAGCTTCCTTCATAATCCAGGAGCGCCAGCAGCAGCCGCGGATTGATGGAGTTCTCGTACGCCAGCCGCTCGATTTCACGTGCGCCGGACATCCAGCCGGTAGAGCCAAGGTACTGGCGATAATTGGCGAGATATCCGCCCGCGTCTTTCACATACGTGGAAATATCAAAATCTACAGCGGTTGCGGAGAAGATCAACTCGTTATCGGGGATTAATTGGACAGCGGGTGTAAAGGGAAGAGAGCGGTCCAGCGTATCCGGGATAATCAATAAGGTCCCGGGATCGAGCAGTCCTTTTTCGGGCAGAATTTTGGGGGAAGCGATCTCGTTCATATCTACCCCAAATCGGATCGCCACAGCCGGGAGCCAGTCCCCGCTTTGGGTGTAATACAGAAGGGTAGGTGCGTTCTCTTGTGTCAACGCTGCATTTTCGGCAGTGGGAGTGGCTTCCTGGGTTACGAATGCTTCCCTAAGTGTGGGGATGGGTGTGACCGTCGCTTCCACCACCAAGGGAGCGATCATTTCCGCGGTTTGTGTGGGAACAACTATCGGCTGTGACGTGGGAGAGGCGCCTCCGAGCGGGGTTGGGGTAGCATACTGCCCCCACAGGGACGCGTTGCTGCTCCCGCATGCGGCGAGCAAAAATGAGGCTGCAATAATCAGGCTGATGAGTCGCTTCACGAATTAAGTCCGTTGCGGGAATTATACCTGTAGAAAGGTGATAGTCACCCAATGAAAGCCAGTTGCTCTCTGCGCCGTCCCCGGCGCAGAATTTACCTGTGAACCGCCGCCGGGGACGGCGGCTTGAGCTTAGATTTTATTTCATCTCGAAATTTGATTCAAACCCTCGAACCTGCCCTCCAGCGCTTCGTAGACAATATCTCCACGCGTCAGGAAACCGTCGTATTCGTAGCCATTTCCGCTGGAGACCCAGCCATCCAGGTTGAACGGAAGATTCCCGTCGGCGGGAATCCACTCCCCGTTATATTTGCGCGCCAGATGGAGATGCGTGCCATTCGAGATACCGCCTTCACACGAAGGGTGACCGATCCGGTCACCGGCATATACATATGTATCAGGCTGGACGCGATCGCGCGTTTCGACGTGCATATAGAGCACATTCCAGCCGGTCTGTTCGTACCCATCGTTATCCAGGTCCTGGATGACTGCGCCGTTTTCGGCGCGCACGATCCAGCCGTTAGCGACGGCAACCACCCAGGCGTCGCTGCTGACACATCCCAGGGCTTCTCCGGGCGGGGCAAAATCGAGCGCGCCCCAGGCAGAGCCCGAATCCCAGCCGCCGTGCGGGCCCCCCGTATACGACCAGACCGACCCCGATTCAAAGGGAAGCTGCATGGCAGGCTGGCTTAAGTTCGGCGGCACTAGAAAGGGGATGTCAAAGTCGAAGGGGTAGCCAAAGAGATTGTTATAGGTTTCGAAGACACCGAGCGGACCGACATCATTATCCCAAAACGGACGGTTGTTAAACAGCGAAAGAAAATACTGCACCCCGGCCGTCCCGGCGTTGATGGTGGGGTTGAGCGGAACGTATGTGCCATCGCTCAATGGTAATGTAGAGAGGGCATTGACACGCCATAAATAAAAGCCGCGGTTCAAATTATTAGCGGTCCATGCAAGCTGACGGTAGAGACCCTCATAAAAACTATCGTAGAAGCCGAGCGGGTACTCCACGTTTTGAGGGTTAGGGTCGGTCACCCAGCCACTTCGGTATTCGAGGAGCGCCAGGAGCAAACGCGGGTTCACCGAGTAATTTTTTGCCACGCGCTCTACGATCTGGGTTCCCGTCAGAAATTCTCCATCTACATCCCCTGAATAACTTGCGAGGTAGCCGCCCTGTTCCTCGACGAATGACTCCATGTCAAACTGAATGGTAGCGGGTCCGTAGACCAACTCCGAGTCGGGAATGATCTTGAAAGAGGACCCGGGATTGGGATCCACCTCTACGGGGGGGATCGTCAAAACCATCCCGATCGCCAGGAGGCTCGATTCGTTCAATCCGTTTGCCTGCATCAGCGCCTCGAGGGTAATCCCGTATCCGCTGGCAATGCTGCCAAGAGTATCGCCAGCCTGGACGGTATATTGATCCAGAAAGTCACGCGGGGTTGGGATGGGGTGAGGAGCATCCGGAGTCGGTGTCGTGGAGGAGGAATTGGAATTGCGCTGAGGGATTTGGACGGATACAGGCGCACGTGTGGGCGTCGGACCTCCCGAGCTTCCTAAGGGCACCATCACATCGCTGCCCGGCACGGGCGCTACCTGTGAACCGCTTCCGTTGATCGGTGCAAAGGGATCATAGGTTGGATAGGCATCTGTCGGAACACTCGCACCACAGGAGGAAATCAGAACGGCGCCAAGCAAAAGGAGGGTTGTAATGCGCGAGGGGAGAACGAACATGGGCAAGATTTTACCAAAGCATGAGAGCCAAAGAGAGATACGCTATGACTTTGTCACTCCTCTAATCCGCGATGGCAGCGGACTCTGTGACCGGGCTGGGTCTTAGGGATACTTTTGTGAAAAGGATCAGCATCAACCAATTGAGGATAATACCCACCAAAATCATTGCCATCATTGCACTCGCACCGACCTGTACAAACGCCTGACCAATCAGCCACGGCAGAATCATACCGCCTATTCCTGCCCCAACCAGGAATAGTCCTGCGATCGTTCCCGTCACATGCATACGTTCTTCTGCCAGGGTTAAGAAGGTAGGAAAGATCGACGCCTGAGAGATGCCGAACAAAATGGTTCCGAGCCACAAGACGAAGCTGGATTGTGGGAAGAGCAGGATTAATCCGACGCTGAGGATGCAGCCTGCAAAGTCAAGGATAAGAATCGTGATGGGTCTCGCCTGTGTCGAAAACCAGATTCCAAACAACCGGCCCAGAGTAAAAGCTCCCCAAAAGGCGGAAGTCAAATAGGCAGCCGTCACCTCCGTGCCAAAGTTCAACGTGAAGGCGTAGGTATAGATCCACGCCCCATACCCCGCTTCGCCGCCGACATACAGCACAAAGCATAAGACCATGATCAGGACAGGAAGGATGGGGAATGGAGCACTTACATGATGAGCAGGAACTGCACGGGATGCTGGACTCGGTAAGTTCCAGATCCATATCGCAAGTGGGAATGAGAGAATGGCGAAAAGCCAATACACCCAATAAATATCGCCGGTGGCTGAGAGCACCTGCGCGACAATGAGTGGTGCGATGAAAGCTCCCACGCCGAAAAAGGCATGTAATCCATTCATGAACGGTCCGACGGTTTCATTGTGAACCCAAAGCAATAAGGTATTACACCCCACGTCCAGCGCGCCTTTGAAGAGTCCTGAAACGAGCGCAACAGTGAAAAGCACCCAACGGGATGATGCCAGGGGTACGAGTGCAATCGTGATTCCCACGAAGATGAGAACGCCAGCCATGAACCGGTGACCCGGAACGCGGTCATAGAGGCGCCCACCGATATATGATCCCAGCAGATAACCCAGAGAGCCAAACAGGAAAAGCGAGCTGATCTGATCCAGGGCGCTGGAGGTATGTTCGGCAAGCTTGAGGAGAGTGGGTCCCTCGGCGGCAATCATGAGCCCCAGAAGGATAAACGCTAGATAGTAGGCAACGGTCGATGCATATTTTTGATTCATGAGGATTCAAATTCTATTTCAAGTCTTTTTTCATGTGGATTCCAGTGATTTTAAATCCCATCTTCTTATACAGTTCCTGCGCGGTAATATTGTCCCCGAAGACATGCAGGGCAACCGATTCCACTTCCATGGATTTGAGTGTTTCGTCCATCGCCCTCAGTGCCTGCTTGCCAAATCCCTTGCCTCGAAATTTTTCGTCGATGACAAAATCGAAGATAAATGCTTTTTGATCTTTGACCTGCACCCACAAGACACCGAGCTTGTTACCTTTCTCATCCAGAAGTGACCAGAGATATTGATCCTTGGTGTGGATTCCATCGGGAAGATAGTGCTCGAACTCCTTTCGTGATCGTTCGAGGGCACCTTCGGCCAGCCAATTACCATTGCGGACGTGGTCCTCGGCATATTCGCGGATGCCGCGTTCTAGGAACCGCTCAAAATCTTCTTGTTGAAGAGGTTCGAGTTTAATCATAGATTGTCTTATTGCAAGGATTGTATCAAATAAGGAGTGGGAAAATATTTCCTTTGAACGCTTTTAGTAGCAGAACAATATGTTACAAACTTACTCGTTGCGCATTGGTATACACGTTGAAGCGGTCTCGCCTGGCATAGCCGATCAGGGTAATCCCATATCGTTCCGCCATTTCGATAGAGAGAGAACTGGGGGACGTGCGTGAAATCAGAATTGGCGCTTTCAGGCGCGCCGCTTTTTGCAACATCTCTGAACTAATACGCCCGGTGGTGATCAACAGCCTCGTCTGTGGCCAGATATTTTCCATCAGGCAGAGTCCGGCGATCTTGTCGAGCGTGTTATGGCGGCCAATATCTTCTGCGACAAGCACAATCTCGTTTCCGTCACTTAATGCAGAAGTATGGACGCCGCCCGTTTCACGGTAGAGCTGCTGGTTTTGAAACAGTGACTCCACCAGATGCCCGATCGCTTCCGGCGGGACCTTTGGCTGGTCGCTGTCAAACGAGACGTCGACGCGCGCCAGTGCGTCCACAGCGGTAACGCCGCCCGTACAGCCAGACGTCCGCCGCCAGGATTGAGGCTGCTCCACGCTGTGACTCAACCAGACGTCCACGTTATCTCCGTGCTCACAGAGGCGCACATCCTCTACTTCCTCTATCGCCTCGATGATGCCTTCGTTGTAGAGAAACCCCACCGACATCGCCTCTAGGTTGACTGGCGTGCACATGAATGTGAGCCATACTTTGCCGTTGACCGTTAGGGAAACGGGAGTTTCGACGATCGTCTCGGCATCGAATGGCTTCCACTTCTTGAATTCATATCTTTCGTAATGGATCGCTTTTTGAGGGGTGATCATACGCACTCCAAAATGGCATGTCATTGCGAGCCCGAAGGGCGAAGCAATCTCCTTGCAAAAATTGCTCACTAAGTTGCCTGCGCTTCGACTGCGTTCGTTGCCACTCACTCCGCTCAGCGCGGAGGACTTATATCTTATCCCAATTTTCAGGCAGCGTGGGTGGAGTCCAGGCAGGGTCCGGCATCCAGTCCAGCCAGGACCCGTCGAATGGATGGTGGCGTTTTTCAAGCCTTTTCAGGACTTCGGGTTTTGCCATCTCAATTCCCTGCACCCATTCCGGGAGGATTGCACCCTGTTCGATTGCCATCTGATAATCATCTTCATCCTTCCACCGAAAACGCAAGCCAGGATCAATGTCGATGTCCAGATCCAGGTCCAGGCTGTCGATTCCACAGTGACTTTTCTTGAAAGGAAGCTGGAAATTGACATAATATCCCAGGAATTCATGAGAAGCATGATTCCAGAAAAGCATGATGGAATAATACTTCTCAGGTTCTGTAATTGTCAGCACCCGGTTAGTATGCCAGGGAAATTCTTTTAACATCCAATCTTCATTTATAAAATCCCAGCGGCGCTTACCCGCCTTAACACCGGGAGTATAGTGTTGCTCCACCATACATTGGGCTTGAGGGAGAATGGCTCCCACAATTTCCTGAGGCGTTTCCTGTAGAAGAAAGGTTGGTACAGCATGCCATATACGGTTCCGATACATTCCCCTCCATACATAAACGTCACCTGGTTTCCAGTGCTTAGTCATAGATTTTATTCCTATAAAGAAGCTTATTCTTCAGCTGTTACACAGCTCTCGATCCTTGTCCACGCCGGATTCGTCTCTGACATGAATTCCTCGTCAGCTCTATAAAAGTTCATTCGTAGTCCAAGGTCGCGATATGCCTGCCTGAAATCGGGAGGATCGCCCTCATACAAGTAGGGTTGATAGTTAATAGGATGTGGGGCAGATAATAGAAGTTGCCCTTCCACATGTGGAAATTCCTCCGGCGGTGCCACATAAAACTTGGTATGTTCGATCATATACCCGCTGTCCTGACAAATCACCGGCGCGCCAAATGTCAACCGCTTGGCAGAAAACTCGAAATCAGGAAATCGGGTTTGTACTTCAGCAGCGAAATCCCGCGGAAAGTCAACTTGATAGGCAGCGTAAAAATTCCACGCAGCCTGCAGGAAGGTGATTCCTAAAATTATCCAGGTGATTCGCGTACCGTACGCGATCCGCTTTAGTTCTATCAGCCCAAGTGCTGCTAAAAGGATCAGGAATGGAATCATTTGCCTGGCAAGCCTTGCATACACTACAAAATACTCAAGCATAGAAGGAATGACCAGGCAGATGTAAATGAATAGAATCCCTCCTGCCCACAGCCAAGTATATTTTCTTTGATCCCTGGATGAACTGGCGAGCGCCAGAATCACCAGGGCTGTCAGAATCAGAATGGTTGCATATTCTGTATGCCAGAAGTACTCGAAAGGCAGACTCCAACCCTCTTCAAAGACGCCCTGTGTAATGGAGGCGGCGAAAAGCCGATAAGCGGAGATCATGTCGGTTCCCGACCACAGCATCGCCAGAATCACAATGATCAGCGGTGTTATAAAACCGAATGCTGTCAAGGTTCCTTTCTGGAAGATGTTGGATATTCGTTTGCCATGTATCAAAACGTGCGCGAGCATAGCAAACCCTGCGAGAGGCCAATATCCGTTATAGGTAATAAAGCAGAGAAAACTCAAGCCGCCGCAAACGAGTGAAATCTTCATGGTCGGATTTTGATCGAGCGCAATGTACAAAGCCATGAGTCCGAAGGACATTGCCATGTCATAGGGGAATAAATGCCGGGAGTAATACAATAGCGAGAGGCAAGATCCGGCAAAGAAAAGCGCATAGATCGATTCGTTGAGAGAGGCTTGACTGCGCCGGGAAAGCAAAAAGATCAGGTATAGATTTAAGACAGAAAAGAAGCTAAAAAAGATTGCAGGTGCTACCAGGCTTGGACCGATCAGGTGTTCTGTCAGTGCGGGCAAGGTGCCTATGACTTTGAACCCGAGATGTTCCGGAGAAATCGTAAATTGCCGCAGCGCCTCTCCGACTTGACCCTGCCATAGCAATCTGGCTGCTGCCAGGGACACTTCATATCTTGTTTCGTCTGAGTTGTAATATTGTCCGCCGCGCAAAATTAGAATCCATCGGAGGATCAGAGACACAAAAAGAATGCCGATGACGGTCCATTTGCCGGGAAATGAAAATAATTTTGATTTGTTATCAGTCACAAAAATGCCTTGCCCATCTTCAGGCGCAGCATCGATGAATAATGTGTATAGTGCCTAAGTTTTTCGCCACCAGGAGGGTATGAGACCTTTGAGAAGTCTGTTATGCTCCGACCTCTGCGATGAATACTTCAAAGGGATTAATAGTCAGTCCGTGAGGGGGTTTGGTGGTCTTCAGTCGTTCGGCGCTGGAGAACAGGATCTGCAGGTCGTGACCCTTGATGTCTTTGGTGCGTGAGAAATTCAGCTCCAATCTTTTCTCTGAAAAGTTCAAGATGACAAGAATGGTTTGTTCGTCCGTTTTGCGCAGAAAGGCGAGGTAATCTTTCGCGGAAGTATCCAGGGGAATGTATTCCCCTGCAATCAGAGCCGGGGAGCTCTTACGAACCTGCAACAGATGTTTATAGTAATTCAACAAGGAGGCGGGGTTGTGCTGCTGGTCGCGGACGTTAATGCCCGTCTTGTAATTGGAATTTACCGGAAGCCACGTGTCCACATTTGCGGGCGAAAACCCCGCATTTGGATGATTGGACCATTGCATGGGGGTGCGATTCTTGTCGCGGCTCATTTCCCCGGCGCGCAGTGCTGCTTCCTGCGGATCGACCTTCAATTCACTGACAAGCCTGTCGTAATACCAGGTTGCCATCGTATCGCGGAGCTTGGCAGGGTCTGCAATGATGAGGTCGGTCATGCCGATCTCTTCGCCGTTGTAGAGGAAGGGCGTGCCTTTGAGTGTGAGCACCAGCGCGGCATGAAGGCGTGCTAGTTCAGCGTCATGCTGTCTGTCTCCGTACCGCGTGTGGATGCGGGAAGAGTCGTGGTTGCCGAGGGTATTGCATGGCCAGCCTCTCGCTGGAAGAGCCCCCAGCTGGGATAACCGCTCCTTCTGGTTGCGCCGGATGTGGGCGGGTGTTAAGAGTTCCGTTCGCATGAGGGGGAAGTTGAACACAAGGTGCAATTCGTCCTCGCCATTCCCCATATAGGCAATGTCATCATCTTCACCGACCAACATGCGGTCGCCTTCATACTCATCCAATACAGCTCGCAATTCTTTCATCAGATCATGTAAACCGGGCTGCCCCACTTGATTCTTGAACATATTGTGCCAGTACTTGCCAACTTGTTTTTTCTCAGCCGGTGTCTGTGCCAGCTCGACCGCGCGGCGCAGCCCAGCCAAGTCTAGGGGGACGGTGTGCGGCGTGAGGTTCGGGTCTTCGTAGATCGTGGCGATGGCGTCGAGGCGGTAGCCATCCACGCCGAGGTCAAGCCAGAAGCGTGCTGCATCCCACATCGCTTGTTTGACGTCCGGGTTGTGCCAGTTGAGATCTGGTTGCTGCTTCATGAAATAGTGATAATAATACTGGCCGCGCTCGGGGGCGAAGGTCCAGGCGTCGCCATCGAAACAGGACTGCCAGTTATTCGGCGGCGCGTCCATCCAGATGTACCAGTCTGCTTTGGGGTTGTCGCGGCTGGACTTCGATTCCAGGAACCACGGATGCTCATCGGAGGTGTGATTCAATACAAGGTCCAGAATGACTCGTATGTTCCGGTTGTGCGCTTCTTGCAAAAATAGTTTGAAATCCTCCAGCGTCCCGTATTCCGGTGCGACGTTTGTATAGTCCGAAACATCGTAGCCACAATCCCAGTTAGGGGAGGGGAAGTGCGGCGACAACCAGAGGGCATCTATGCCGAGGTCCGAGAGATAGTCTAACTTTTCGATCATCCCTTTGAAATCACCGATGCCATCTTTATTGCCGTCGGCGAACGAACGCGGGTAAATTTGATAAAAAACTGCGGTTTGCCACCATTTCAAATCTGACATGACTATTTCCTTGTTCTGGACTATCGATTTTATCTGTTCAGGAGGTCTCCGATTCGAGTTTGCCGATGATCTTCACACAGGGGCGCGAAAACACTTCCTCGTGATGCGGCGCCTCGGGGAGTTCCCCTGTGAGATCTTGCCCGGGGAAGTGTAACTGTTCGTGCAGGTCGGTGCGCCATTTGGGGCAGTCGGTCACATCGTATACCACGCCGTGATAAGCAATCAATTTTCTCGTGCCGCGCTCACCCGTGCTGCGTTTCAATTCCAATTGTGTGACGAGGCGCTCCGGTATATTCATCCGCGGAATTATACAGGGTACTTTTGCCTGGTATAGAGAAATCTCCCGCCGGTTGGGCAGGAGATTTTTTCTTATTCGCTAGTTTTGCTTAGATTCACCCAGGCTAGGCATTTGATGCTTGTCGCGATGATTATCGTCGCGATCCGCTTTGATGGGTTTGCCATTGCATTTCCCGGAGAGATTAATCCGCTCACCTCTTCGGACGTATTCCACGTCACACGTCCAACGCCCGGTGGTCTTGACGTTCAGGACAAAGCGATCCTGCTCAATGTTGTACAAGCCTGAGCCCGTCATTCTGAAGTTGGCTGTAAATTCACACTGATCAAAATTGAATCGATATCTCGTGCCAGCATTATTCGTATCGAAGTCGAAGCTGCCTCCATAGGTACAGCCCACGGTAGTAGGAGTGAAACCATCCCAGTAAAAGAACTCTGGCAGATAATAGATCTCTGTTTCAATGGAGGAGAGCGCTTCGACCGGGTCACTGAAGGACTTTGCGGTGGGCGGCGCAACCGGCACATAGTCGTCGGCAACATAGCCCTCGCAGAGGGTTTCACGATCTGCTGGAACGACATCATTCACGAGAAAATCGGTCACGAGCGCGTCCGGACATTCGAGTCCATACCCAAAGGTGACGTGAGGCCCGCCTTCGGTGGTGATGAGATAGCCATTTGCCAGATTCTGATACACATTGACACCATGGCTGTACGGCGTTGCCGGGTCCGCAGTGGCGCCAAGCACAAGCGTGGGGACGCCTTCTGCAACCAGATAATCAGGGCGGGTGAGGTCGGAAGAGGCATTGGGCCAATAGGCGCAGGGCAGGTCGCCGTAGATGAGCGAAGCGAGGCGTGGGATGGAGGTTTCGAATGGCTCCACCGCATCCAGATAATTTTCCGCTCGCTCATCGGGTGTGGCGCCGGCGTAGCCGTAGTCCTGACATTCCACCCCGTAGTAAATTGCGTCAGACCAGGAGTCGTCGGGGATGATCTCAAGCGTTTGCGGATCCACGCCGAGGTTCGGGTAGAGCAGGCGGGCAAGGGTCACGATCTCACCATTCGATGAGTAGGCGGCAAGAGCACGCAGGAACATCATCCGGTCGCTCTCCCCGTACAATTGACCGGAAGCGACGACTTCCAGATCGCTCAGGGTGAATGTCCGTTTTTGATAGGTGCCATTCGCAAGAGGGAACCGGAACCAGATAGGAGCTTTGCTTAATGTAGCGGCAAGGTTATCGTAAACGGCGATAGCATCGCCGTTCATTTGTTCGGCACAGGCGAGGTCGTCATTACAGGCAGATAAGGTAGCTACTAACGTATCATTGAACGCCTGTGCCTGCTGGGTATAGTACTCAGTCCCACTGAAGGTGAGGTCTACGGTCGCATCGAGAATGAGCCCGGCGAGATGCTCACTGTGGGCAGCGGCATAGAACTGCGCGAATTGTGTGCCATAGCTTTCGCCATACAGCCAGAATTTTTCGTCACCGATGATCTGGCGGAACACTTCAAGGTCTTCCACTGCCTGTCTCGTACCCAGATAGGGCAGGAGCTCGGTGTTGCCTAATTCGTTGGCACAATCTTCCGCGAAGATCCTGGCTGCCTTCTTGAGTGCCTGCTCCTGTTTGCGGGTGATGCCTCGGGCATCTGCCTGATAATATTCTGTCGCCGCAACAGGGCACGTCAGCCCGCCGGAGAGGGCCATGCCGCGCTGGTCAAAGAACACAACGTCGAAAGATTCGAAAATACTGGGGTCGAACCCGGAAGAGTAGAAATCTGCCAGGAGGACACCAGATGTACCCGGTCCACCGGTCGCGGTTACGAACATCCCCTTCCGTTCGCCAGAGGCCGGCAAAACAGCAAATACCACAGGGATGGTGCGTGTATCGGAGGGATCGAAATGATTGAGAGGGACCTCAATCGTTACACAGGTAAAATAACTCCACTCGAAGCATGGGACGCCCCCAAGGTCATCCAGGATTTGTTGGGTGTCCGCTCGTATAGGGACTGCCGATGGGGAGAGTGGTGCTGCAGCAAAAGATGAGACAAAAATTGCAATCGTGAAAAATAGGCGTATCACAGGCGAAAAAGTCTTTTTCATTACCTCTTCCTTTATCGAAATCACCTTAATGGTGTAGGTCTTCACTTTCCATTATAGGGAAAAACAGTAATAAAACAATGATTTTGCGACGTGAGTAGGTTACAACTGAGGGGTTTAGCTATATTTCTCGACAATTTTCCGAATTGTAGATAAATTGCGCGTAGGGACAGTCCTCTTGCGCGTTTTCTCTACAAGACTACTTGAGAAAATAGGCGTTGATGGCGTGTGGGAAGTCGACGTATTTCATTGTCTATACCCGTTCCACTGGCAGTCCGAGAAATACACCGTATTGGTTGGCTGCTCGTTCTACAGCTCTCTCTTGTACCTTTGTTAGTTCGGTAATAAGCAGGAATTCAATCTGAACTGCATCCTTTTTCAGCGTCCGTCGCCAACCGCCTACGAGCTGCCCATCTAGGACAATCACATGGGCAAGGAAAGATGGATCGTCGCTTCTTATTCCTGCTCGTTTTGCCACCTTGCCGATGGCGCTACGATCTTTGAACCCAATAAAATATTCGTCGTAATTCGGCAGCAAATGAGCTGCAGGCGATTTTTCTTTGACGGGTGAAACGGAAGGATCGAACCAATAAGTTTTCCCGTCGATCGTTTCGCTGACAAATTGTGGCTTAACACTTTCGATTCCTTCTTTTGCCTCCGCCATCGTCAACCCGGACCACCAGGTAAAGTCGTGCAGGGTGGCTGGACCGCGCCCGGTGAAATATCGACGCGTCAGTTCTGCTAGCGCCTCCTCCCGTGTAAGAGCCTTAACCTTCGGGGCTCGCTCCTCGAGCAGAGCGTAGGTGAATTGTTTGCCTTTCCTGCCGCCGCTGCAGATGACCCCATCCAGCTCGGCAGACATCAGGAAGTATCCCAATCGAATTCCCCCTGCTTTTTCTATGCCAGTCTTCTCAAAAGCAGAACCTAATTCCGAGCGAGTCAAGTGATTGCTCCCTTGAAGTGCTTTTTCCAACACGTTGTAGCTCTTCTTAATGATCGGTTGATCTAGCCCCTGCTGCCGATACATGAAGCCGTTCACCGTATGGACGCGCGGCGCGCTGAGCATCAGCATCCAGCGGATATCTTCCGGCGCGACGAAATGCCAGGTAGGTCGCAAGATATGCGTACGCAGAATCTTGCCTTCGTTGAATGCCTTATCCATCGCGGCATCGGTCGTAGCATTCTTCAACCGTTGCCCCAGTGCCCACTTTGCGCCGCTATAATCCTGCGCCTGGACCGCGCCCAGCGCCGCTACAATCTGCTCGGGCTCCGTGAAATCCGTTTGCGAAAGGAATTGATTATGGAGTCGATAGCGAGGGATATCTATGGTCATACGCCTCCATTCGAGAGATTATTTTGTTTTCAGATTGTGTATCTCATCGTCTATAAATGCTGTCCACTGCCGGGAATCCATATGCTCGACGGAGATAAACTTGAACTTGAAACTTTCCCAATCCGGGTTATCGGGGATAGGAATTTCAATATCTTGGATGATTCTTTTTTCTGTGTTGACCCACATCACGCCGTTATGGTTTTTTAATCCTTCGCCGCCAATATTGTACTTTCGGCAGGGATGTCCATCACGCGCTTCATCCCCTGCATACTTAATGAGAACGCTCCCTTCGTATTTCATCATCGTTTCGGGATTCGGGTCGAAATTGGGCTGGAGGATTCCAATTGTGACTTCGCCTTCAGGATTCCTCCAATGGCGAAGAATGTAATTCAAGCTAATAAAGTCGAAGTTGTAAATGTGGACAGGATAATGCCCCACTGGAATGATGTCCTTCCGGTCTTGCCACAAGATGGTGAATGTCCGATCTTCAAAAGAAGAAAACAGTGACGCCTGAGGTCTTCGTTCGCCATTGGGAGTGAGCACCCAGGATTCTAACTGGTCTGCCGAGAACGTTTCCCAATCCATGTGAGCTTTGACGAGTGCAGCATCCATACCGTGCTCCTCAAATTTGAGGACTTCGAGATTGTCATTATCTTTCACATAGATAAAAATTCGGGCAGGATACGAGCCGTCGATATTCGATTTAATAGCATGATAGACCGTGCCATCCTTAATCAACTCAGGGCGGTACGCAAACTGATCTATGGAGAATGTAACTTCCGGCATGGCTTACAGTGCGATCCCAAATAACTTCAAATCAATGTCGTCCGCGGAGAGCCGGATCATCGTCTCATACCGCAGTCCGATCTTCTCAAGTACACGAATCGACCCCTCATTGGCGGGGTCAACGATGGCAACCAATCGCTTCAACCCGATCACATCTTTTGCATATTCCTTCACTGCCCGTGCGGCTTCGATGGCATACCCTTTCGACCAGAATTTTGGCAGGAGCGCATAGCCAATATCCACATCCTCCAATCCGTCCCGTTGGATCAGCCCACACATGCCGATGGATTCGTTTGTCTCTTTTAGAACGACGAGGCACAAGCCAAATCCATTCTTCTCATAACTCGTGACAGGTCCGTTTAAAATGTACGCCCGTGCATCCTCAATAGTCCGGACGTTGCGATCGCCGATATTTTGAATAAAGGATGGCTCATTCAATAGTTCCAGGATAAACAGTGCATCGTCGTTCGTTAACTGGCGCAGGCTCAATCGGGCGGTTTCAAGAAGAGTCACAGGCAGGCCTCCCAGAGGGGAATGGGTTAAACAAAAATCTCCGGTTTCAGGCTGGAGATTTTTGATTGTTGGACTTTATTGTATCAGCGCTACGAATAGAACTACTTGTTCCGATCCACCACAGCCTTGACGAGCTTGACCGCAATGCTCCCGCCAGGCACGAGCATGCCCACGGCATCGGCAGTCACGTCGAAGAACAGATCGCGGCTGATGATTCCCTTGATCTGGTCACTCCACTTTTTGCCCCCGCTGTGCATCTCGCCCAGCAGCGCGTCGAACTCGACAACCACGCGCTTCCCTTTGCTGGACCACTCGTACTCCAGCGCGTACACAGGGCGGAAGTTCAGCTCGATGGTCTCGATGTCGACACGCTCCTCATGGATGATCTGAGCATTTTTCACCGGCTGGATGGCTTCGCCAAGGACCTGCCTCACGATCGCGGTGGCACGCATCTGCGGCGGGACGACCAGTATTCCCTCCGGCGCGAACTCTGCCAGGTCAGTGATAGCGCTTTTCGTAAACGACTGGAACCTGCTCAAGTCTTCCTTTTGCCCCGAAAGTCCGTCGAAAAAGCGGGTAATGCGGCGTTCCTCTACACAGTGCTCGGTTCCATTTAGCGTGAGCGAGGGATTGCCCTTGGAGGTCACCGTCAGCTTTTGCGCCAGCACGGTGACCTCGCGTACTTCTTCGCCCTTGATCGGGACCGTGTACACCTGCTGACGATCATAGGCGGTGCGGCTCGCCGCCGTCACGACCCAGTAGGGTTCCAGGCGATTCTCCAGCGATACCATCTGGATCTCATTGGGGTTGGGGCGGGAGATCAGGTTCCCGAACGTCCCCGCGACCAGCGACGTCTTTTTCTTTTCGATGCGGTCACGTGCCACATCAAGGGAGATCTGCGGGACAAAATAATAAGCATGTTCTTCGGCAAGACTGATTTCCATAATTGCTCCTGTTTAAAAAAATAACACCTGGATTTGAGATTCTTCTAAATCCATTATATAGAATCTTCTTCCAAGTGCAATTGCATTTTGCTCTTAAGAATTTGGCTGGTCAGCGGAAGTTGAACATCCGGTCGAATCCCCCGATCTCGAACACCTCCCGTGTATTATCTTTGCAATTTAATAGCACCAGTGACTTTCCCCTTGCATCTGCTTCCTTTTGAAGGGTGAGAAGCGCACGAATGACAGACGAGTCCAGGAACGTTACTTCTCTGAAATCGACACAGATTTCCTTGACCTGCTCATTCGATAATGCCTTTTGGTTTGCGGTTCGGATTTCCTCCTGCATGGAATAATCGATATTGCCCGAAAGAATGATGTTTGCTACGTTACCCTCAAATCCGATCGTTACACTCATGTCAGCCTCCTTGCAAAACGTCTAAGAGCGCAAGAATCCCGATGAATACATTTCGAGATTCGAAAAGTATACCACCCCAGCTAACCCGCGCCTCCGCGGCTTTACGCGTTCAACGAAGAAATAAAAAATCTCCTGTCGAAGACAGGAGATTTTTAAGGATGTAAGTTGTTACGCCGCAAGCCAGCCGCCGTCAGCGGGGATGACCGTTCCATTGATATAACGTGCTTCGTCCGATGCCAGGAACAGCACAAGATTGGCAATGTCTATTGGCTTTAATTGGGCAGGGATCAAGCCGTAATACACATTCGCACGTTCGCTTCCTTTGGGGTCCATTAGGTTTTGATCGACGCTGGAGACAATATTTGTCTCCACCGCCCCGGCGGCGATTGCGTTGCAGCGGATTCCCTCTTTCAGGTAGCGCCAGGCAGTATGTTTGGTCATGCCGATCAGCGCGTGCTTCGATGTGGTGTACGCAACGCCAGCCGCCGCGCCGCTCACGCCCGCCACAGAAGCGATGTTGATGATCGCACCGCCGCCGTTGTTTACCATGTTTTGGATAGCGGATCGCGAAAGATACAGGGGACCGTTCAAATTGATTCCGATCACGCGTTCCCACATTTCGTTGCTAACTTCGCCTGCACCCTGGTTGAGATCCATCACGCCTGCATTATTGACCAGGATATCGACCTTGCCATAGGTTTCTATGGCACGCTGAATCAGGGCTTCGGCATCCTCTTGTGCTGCCACGTTTCCTTTTAAGCCGGTCACCTCGCCGCCCTGGGTGCGAATCAGGTTTACGGTTTCTTCGAGGGTGTTCTCATTCCAATCACCTGCGACGACGCGTGCGCCTTCTTTTGCAAAAAGAATTGCGGTCTCGCGTCCCATGCCGGATCCCGCGCCGGTGATCACTG
The DNA here is from genome assembly GCA_025966435.1 of Anaerolineales bacterium. Taxonomy (GTDB): domain Bacteria; phylum Chloroflexota; class Anaerolineae; order Anaerolineales; family Villigracilaceae; genus Defluviilinea. Next base: position 18,196 of record JAICRQ010000009.1, read on the forward strand.
CAACTTTTCCATTGAGTTTCATTTGATTCTCCTTGATGATATGCCTTCAAGACGATTAGCAGGGCGTAACATCCATATTGTGATATTTTTCACTATATCACCTCTCTTTTGATTTGACAAGCCATGAACGCTCATATACGATATAAAATCATCACATAAATAGGGTGAACTTTGTCATATATTTCTATCTTCTTAAAGAAGTCTCCCTGACAGTCCACTCACCCCTTATAATTGTCCTCACCAACTCCAGCCTCTAATCTCTAATTCTCCGGTCTCTAAATTCTATGCCTACTCAACTTATCGAATGTATCCCCAACTTTTCCGAAGCGCGGCGACCCGAAGTGATTGACCAGATTGTCGCGGCCATCCAGTCTGTGGACGAGGTCAAACTCCTCGATCGCTCCTCCGACCTTGACCACAACCGCACCGTACTGACGTTTGCCGGCCCTGCGTTGGCGATTGAAGAAGCAGCCTTCCAGGCGATCAAAACCGCGTCGCAGCTAATCAATCTGGAGCACCACACGGGAGAGCATCCCCGCATTGGAGCGACGGATGTCGTGCCCTTTGTTCCGCTCAACGGTGCCAGCATGGAGGATTGTATTGCAATTGCCAAGCGCCTGGGCGAACGCGTGGGGAATGAGCTCAATATTCCCGTCTATTTGTATGAAGCAGCGGCCACACATCCCGAACGGACCAACCTTGAACACATCCGCAGAGGTCAGTATGAAGGACTCAGAAAGGAGATCGAATCCAATCCGGAACGTCATCCCGATTTTGGTCCCGCAAAATTGGGCACAGCTGGGGCAACAGTTATCGGCGCACGCAATCCGCTGATCGCTTTCAATGTGTATCTGACCACAGAGGATGTGGAAATTGCTCGGAAGATCGCGAAAGCCATCCGGCATTCGTCTGGTGGGCTTCGTCATGTTAAGGCGTTGGGTTTGCTCGTAGAAGGACGTGCTCAAGTCTCTATGAATCTCACCAACTTTCATGAGACACCGGTTGCACGCGTGGTCGAAACCATTCGGCGGGAAGCGCAACGTTATGGAGTGAGCATTCATCACAGCGAACTGATAGGATTGATTCCCCAGGAGGCGCTAGTGGACGCGGCGGTCTGGTACACCCAGCTCGACGCGTTCGATAAGGAGCAGGTGCTGGAATACCGTTTGGTGGACTCATCCACTTCCTCTCCGCAGCCGAAACCGGTTTCCTTCATTGAGGAACTAGCCGCCCCGACGGCGACTCCGGGTGGAGGCTCGGCGGCAGCCTACGCGGGTGCGATGGGCGCTGGTCTGATTGCGATGGTCGCGGGTCTCACGATCGGTAAAAAGAAGTACGCGGCGGTCGAAGCGCAGATGCAAGCGATCCGCGTGATGGCAGAAAGTCTGCGCAAGGAGCTCACCCAGGCAGTGGATGACGACTCATCCGCATTCGAAGCCGTGATGGGCGCGTTCCGGCTGCCGAAGGAAACGGAAGAAGATAACACAAAACGCGGCGCAGCGATCCATGTAGCAACTCTCAACGCTGCGCACGTCCCGCTGCGCGTTGCAAAGGATTCTGTCAAAGTGATGGAGCTTGCGCTGAAATGTGCGAAGGAGGCGAATATCAACGCCGTCAGCGACTCGATGTCCGGCTTTGCTATGGCGCGCGCGGCACTCACCGCCGCGGGATACAATGTGAAAATTAACATCAACTCGCTGGCAGACAAGTCGGCGGGGGAGAAGATGCTGGAGGAATTAAAAGAGATCGAATCCAGGGCCGAAGATCTTGAGAAGGAAATCCGCATGATCATAAGCGAGCGTGGAGGGATTTAATTTATACATCCTCGTGCTGAGTGTACCCGATCGAAGCGGATTTACAAGAGTCTGATCGGTTCTAATGAAGTCAATACTAAATCTTCTTTTGTCGTTGATCCTTGTCTCTTGCGCAACAACGGGAGTCACTGAAACTCCCGTTGTTGTTGTGAATACGAAGGTCAGTGCAACAGCCACAGTCCCTTCTCAAACGGCGACGGTCATCCCCTCTGCTACGCCAACTATTACATTTACGCCAGAAGTTCGCTGTGACCCATTCTCTGCCGATTTTTGCATTACCGATGGGCATTTCCTCCTCCAGCGTCCGATCCAACCACCTGCAAACGATTTGATCGATCCGGGATACGGATATGGTTCGACTGCTAACGGGACGCGCGATCCACATCATGGCGTCGAATTCTCTAACGCGAGTGGAACACCCATCTATGCCGCAGCGGACGGAACGGTTATCTTTGCAGGACCGGATGATCAAGCGATTTACGCACCGTGGGGAAACTTTTATGGGAATCTAGTCG
>JAICRQ010000177.1 GCA_025966435.1 Anaerolineales bacterium
GTGGAACTGAGCCCGGACGATGTGGAAGGTGTCCGTCACGGTCACCGCGTGAAAGCTGCTGAAGAAACTGAGTTAGGAAAGCGTGTGCGCGGCGTTAGCACACAGGGTGAACTGGTTGCGCTCATGGAAGCTGTTCAGGGAGAAGATGGTACCCTAGCCTGGCAGCCCAAGAAAGTGTTTTTCACGTCAGAATAAACTTGGTAGTAGCCGCTTCGCGTCCGTCGCTTACTGGAACTGAAGCCATTACTACATTTATGGGACATTACCACTCTCTCGATGAAGTAAACCTGGAAAATTCCTGGTTGACCGTTGGTGTCTTCGATGGCGTGCATCGCGGTCACCAGCAAATCCTCAAGAAAATTACAGCAGGCGCTCATGTCAATGACGCGCCTGCTGTTGTCTTAACATTCCATCCGCACCCTGTTTCCGTTTTGAGCGGGCGCGAGGTCAAATGTCTTACGCTCCCAGACGAACGAGCCGATTTGCTCGCGCAGCTGGGCATAGATGTTGTGATTACCGAGCGGTTCACGCGGGAGCTTTCCCAGGTGACTGCTTACGATTTCATGATCTGGCTGAAGCGCCAGCTTGGGCTCAAACACCTGCTGATCGGTTATGACTTTGCCCTGGGCAAAGGACGAGAGGGCAATGCCGCGCGCTTAGCGGAGATCGGTTTGGAGCTCGGTTACAGCGTCGATGTGATCCCTGCATTCGGGGATGAGGGTGGCGTGATTTCCTCCACTGCGATCCGCAGGCTGATCGAAGCCGGGGATGTCGCCGAAGCGACGCGATTGCTGGGTCACCCGTATAGTCTGCACGGTCCCGTAATCCGCGGCGATGGGCGCGGCAGAACGATCAGCGTACCCACCGCAAATATTGCCTATCCCGGCGAGAAGATGATTCCTGCAAAAGGAGTCTATGCGTGTTGGGCGTACCTGCAGGACAGGCAACATCTTGCGGCGATCAATATCGGGACCAACCCCACATTCACACCGGAGAAACAAACCCTGAACGTCGAAGCCTATCTACTCGATTTTGACGAAGAAATTTATGGAGAGGATTTGCGGCTCGACTTTGTTGCGCGATTGCGTGACGAATTAACGTTCGACTCGGTAGAAGAGCTGGTAAAGCAAATTTGGGCAGACGTGGAAGCCACGAGACAAATTTTACAGAAGACTTAATGGACGAGTCTGCAACATGCGAGATGTTTTGTCATGAATAAGAAATGGAATAAATAGCGGCTGAGAAGCCGCTATTGTTTTATAATCTGCCCGACCTTTATAAGGCGGAATGGCATTCCGTCCCACGCTCAGCCTTCCCAAGGCTTTCCAAGGAGAATCCCCATGCCTGAACGTGAAATTTACCTACTTTCCCCGCGCTCGCTTTCGCCTGAGACGATTGCGGTAGCTTTTGCGAAGACGTCTCGTTCCCCTGAATCGTTCCGTGCGATCGCCGCAGAACTCAGCGACGAAAAAACAGCGCAGTTTCATGAGAAATGGGTAGTGGGATACGGTCATGCTTCGGTCGCGGAACATGCCGTGTTACATATTGCGTTCGAGAATGTTTCGCGTCTTGCCATTGAGAGCATTGAAGGCAACCGGCTTGCCTCGTATACCGAGAAATCAACACGTTACCAAAAATGGGGGAGCGATGATTTTACAGTCCCGCCTGAGCTTGACGGACATCCTCTTTACGATGAATATGTGGAAACGGTCTGTTTCCTGTTTAGAACCTATGCCGATTCGTTAGAACCTGTCCGGAGTCTGATCCTTGAGCGTTTCCCACGTCGCGAGAATGAGAAAGAAGAAGCCTGGGACCGGCGCATCCGTTCGAAGTATGTGGATGTGTGCCGATTCCTTCTGCCTGCCGCATCGCTGGCAAATGTGGGCATGACGGCGAACGCACGCGTCCTCGAAAACACAATCCGTAAGATGCTCTCGCATGAATTGGCAGAAGTGCGGCAGATCGGAGAGAAGATCAAGGAAGTGGCATTAGGGGAGACACCGACACTGGTGAAGTATGCGGATGCAGTGCCGTATTTGGTAGAAACATGCAGAGAGATTGGAGGATTAGACGCCTCGCGTAGAGATTGGGGTGCTACTGACCAGGATTGGTGTCGTCTGATTGATCATGACAGGAATGGAGAAAATAAAGTCTTTGCTGCAGCCTTGTATCGCTTTGGCGAAATGAGTTATACCCAAGCCTTGAATTACATTGAATCACTTGATGAAGAACAGAAAACAAACCTGGCTGCGTCTTTGTTAGGAGGCTTAGGCAAATATGATGTTCCTCTGCGCGAGTTGGAATATTCCTCCTATACATTTGACCTGATCATGGATCAGGGTGCCTATGCTGAATTCAAACGTCACCGCATGATGACGCAGACGCCACAACGGCTAACGACACGGCTCGGGTATTCCACGCCAAGTCTCATTACTGAGGCCGGGTTCGAGTCCCAATATGAGGCGGCCATGGAGTCCGCCGCGACGCTGTATGAAAAGCTTCATGAAGAGAACCCAGATGTTGCACAATACGTTGTGCCCAATGGGTTCAACCGCCGTGTTCTGGCTCAATTCAATCTGCGAGAAGCCTATGCATTTTGTCAGTTACGCTCTGCTGCAAATGCGCATTTCTCGATCCGCCGCGTCGCACAACGGATTTATGAGGAAATGGCGCGGGTCCATCCACTGTTGACGAAATACATGAAATTACATGATGAGACCTGGCAAGGCGTGGAAGAAGGTTATTTTACAAAAGTGTAAAACCGCCAGGGGGACTCAAAGAAAACAATCTAAAAAGTTGGCGGCAGACCTATCGTCTGCCGCCAACTTTTTCATTCAGCCTTTTATGAATATGAGCTCTCGCTGTGGTTCGCCGATGTATTCTGCCCCGTTTTCGGTCATGATAACATCCTCTTCGAGAGCGACATAGCCGTAATTTGGCACAGCCAGGCCGGGTTCGATAGTAAAGACCTGCCCTACTTCCAATTCGAGTTTTGGATCGTCACCGTACTTTTCCCACAACGGACCCAGCAGCGCACCGCCATCGTGCGCCACGCGACCCAGCTGGTGACCGAGCGCATGCTGGTATTCTGGATAGCCCGCATCCACCAGGATCTCGCGGGCAATCACGTCAATGGAATTACCAATCGAACCGGGCTTCATGGCTTCGCGTGACTTTTCGATGGCGGTGCGAATAGTGATGAAGCCGCGCTGCACTTCCGGGGGAGCTTCCGTTTCCCCATCGCGCAATACATAGACGAGACGTTGAATGTCGGAACAATAATCCTTGTATTTCACGCCGAAATCGAAGTGGATGATGTGTCCGGGCTCGACCTTGATGTCTGTGGGCCCATTATGTCCAACGGGTGAGTTCGGTCCGCTGTTAACGGCGGGACAATTCTCCGCAGGCCAGGCGAGACCTACACTGTACTCCTGTGCGAGCCGGTGCATGTATTCGCCGATCTGAATTTCGGTCATGCCCACTTTGATGAAGTCGAAGGTTTTCTTATAAATTTCATCTGTGATTTCAACAGCTTTGCGGATGCGCTCCAGTTCCTCCTGTGTTTTTCGTCCGCGCATGGCGTTGATGATCGGTTCGGCGCTGACAAGCCGGTCTGCGTAAGGCGTGTCTTTCAGGTAATCGCACAAGATTTCGTACATGGCGTGAGTCAACCCGTCGGCGTGGACGTTGTTTCTTGAGGTGTTCACTGCGATCTGGTTCGGGTCGAGGCGCGTGATGGTGTCCCGCAGAGGTCCACTTACGGCGGTGTCATAGCCGATAAGGGTGTCGAACACATTTGTTCTCGAAAGAGCATCTTTTTCGAGATTGCCAACGATGGCAATCTTCTCTCCGTTGCGTGTCAGGATCAGGGCAGACGGCCAGGTCAGGTCATTCGGACCGATCAGAAAATCCAGCATCGGGTCGCGCACACCGCTCGTCTCACGGACAAAGGTCAGCCAAAGGTCGGTCTGCTGCTCCTTGAGAATTTCAATTGCCTGATTTACTTTTTCCTGCATGAGAGTCATAAAGCCTCCTTCTGTAAGGTGGGTTGCGAGAATCGTTTCATCTTACGGGGTTCCTTTACGAGAAAGACCAGAATTACCACCATCATGACAGACAGGACTGTAGACCATCCAAATGTGGTGACGAACCCCTGAGTATCTGCGATCCAGCCGCCGATAAGTGGTGCAACGATCGTTGCAGGAGCCGTAAGTGTCTGCACAATACCAATATAAAAGGGGCGCTCACTTTCACCGCTGAAGTCCACGGTCATTGTCATCCCGATTGTCCAGATGGCAACGTTTGCAAAGCCGGTCAGCACAAAGATGGGGAAGAACCAGGCAAGCGACGGAGCAAACCATGCCAGCAGCGAGCTCAACAGCGCAGACACTGCGCCGACGATCAACATCAGGCGATGCCCCACCCGGTCTCCGAGCCAGCCCATACTGGCGTTGGCGATGGTTTGTGCAACCGTCAGGGTGGCAGTGAGATAACCAGCTGTGACAGCGTCCATTTGAAAGCGGCGTAGTGCATAGACGATGTAGAACGCAAAGCCCATGGTCGCAAACTGGGAGAGGACACGTGCCGTGAGGAACCAGTTGAAGTTTCGATCGCGTTGTAGAATTTGCCCGATGCCATGCCAGAAGGGAGGCGGGTTTTCTTCAATGACTTTATCGTAATCGGCAGGTTCACGTGTTGATGCAAGGGCGACCCACGAAAAGGTAAAGAAAAAACAGGCGATCAGAAAACAAGTGACGAAATCGAATGGCGAGTCGAACGCGTTCAGAAGGTATCCGGCTGCCACAGCGGCGGCGCTGATCATAAGATTTGCCACGGCTGCCTGTGTGCCAAAGAAGGTGCCGCGTGATTCCGGCGGCATAATCTTCGAGATCATGCTGGTCCACGGGTTGGCGGCGAAGCCGCCTCCCAGACCCTGCCAAGTGAGCAGAAGGAAGGTAAGGACCAACCCAGCTTGCAGACCTATTTTCGGCAGTAACAGTGCAACGAGAACCAACCCTAAAAATGGGACGCGTTCATGGATACTCATCACCAGCACGGTCCGTTTGTAGCGGCGCTGCCGCGAAGTGTGGTGAGCCGTGAACAATTGAGGGAGCAGCCAGCCTGCGGCATGGATAGCAGGCACAAGCCCAATGAGTGTAGCGGAGTCCGTCATGGAAGCGACAAAGAGCGGCAGGATCGTCCCGAACGATGCGAAGCCAACTGCCACGCCAAAAAGACCGCCATCCAGCAGATTGACGGTAACGTTATAGCGTAAATGTTTACGGGTGAATTGTTCGACTCTGGTAAGGGGAAGCATGGGGCAATTCTACCTGATGCAATATCCGAAAGATAGCAAAAAGCCCGGGTTGTTATTACCCGGGCTTTCAAGTCAGAGCTTATCGATTAACTTTGAGGAATGGGTTTTCCGTTGTTCGGCGTGGGGTCCATAGTTGCCTCATGCTCATCCGGATTGCCATCCTCCGCGCTGAGGATATTTTGGTTTTTTACCTTACCCAGATATTCTGGCAACTCGAAGCCAGCCATCTGCGAAATATCCTGGAGCGGCGGCAAACTCTTGAACAGGTTGGAAATGAAGTTTGACGTTGAGGAGCCTTGTCCGTTACCACCTGAATCCCAAACGGTGATCTTATCGATCTTAAGGTTGCTGATAGCTTCTACCTGGCGGGAAACCAGTTCCTCAAGCTTTTCGATCATCAGGAATGTGGACGCCGCCTGGGCATCTCCGCCTACACTTTCCACGAGTTTGCGGTAGCCTTCCGCTTTGGATTCGAGCAGTTGGCGAACGCCCTCTGCTTCGGCTTGATACTTGGCAAGAATTCCATCCGCTTCACCCCTGGCTTCCCGACGGATTCGCTCGGCTTGTGCTTCCGCGGCAATTTCGACCTTGTTCTTCTCGATTTCCTGGCGGACCACTTCTTCCGCGCGTAAACGTTGCTGTTCCGCTTTGTAAAGCGCCTGCTGGATGTCAATCTGCGCTTCGTAGCGCGCCACTTCCGCCTGCTTCAAGGCTGCGGCGCGTTTTACTTCCAGACCGGCGTTGTATTCGGCGATGCTGGCTTTCGAGGCGTTCTCGCCTTTGATTGCACTGGCTTCCTGTTCCTGCACGAACACACGCTGGTCGGCTTCGGCAGATTTCTTACCCTTCTCTGAATCTGCCTTGGCTTTAGCTCGTTGGATCTCGAGCTCGGCGTTGTAGCGGGCGATGCTGGCATTCGCTGCATTTTCACCCTGCACTGCATCGGCTTCCTGTTCCTGCACACGCTTGCGCTGGTTGGCATCCGCCGTTTTGCGACCGATCTCAGCCTCTGCCATGGCTTCGGCAACCTTGATCTCCTGCTCACGGATGGCGTTCGCTTCACCGATGGCACCATATCTGGAATGCACCGCAACGTCAATCTTTGCCTGGTTAATTGCCTCAGACGCAGCCTTCTTACCGATACTGGAAATGTATTCCGAGGCATCGGTGATGTCCGTGATGTTGACGTTGATAAGCTGCAGACCAATCTTGTTCAACTCCGGCTCCACGTTGCGGCGAATGGAGTCGAGGAAGCTTTCGCGGTCCTGGTTGATCTGCTCAATGGTCAGTGATGCCACGGTCAGACGCAGTTGACCAAAGATGATCTCTTTCGCCATTTCTTCGATGGCGCCTTGCTGCAGGTGCAAGATCCTCTCTGCCGCGTTGGTCATGATCTCGGGGGCAGTGCTAACACCCACCGTAAATGTGCTTGGCACGTTGATGCGAATATTTTGTAAGGACAGCGCATTTTCGAGTGGGATGCTGATCGTGATGGGAGTAAGGCTGATATAGGCATAGTCCTGGATCAGAGGCCACACAAAGGCACCACCACCATGCATCGTCTTGCTAGAACGTCCCTTTTCCACGCGACCATAAATTACCAGAATCTTATCGGATGGACAACGTTTGTAACGGCTCGCCATAAAGGCGATCGTGAAAAAGACGAGGACGACAAAAGCAATTAAGGACAAAATTCCGAAACCTGCAGCATTCATGTTAAGCTCCTGTGCTACTTCAATTTTTCGACGATCAGGGTGTTTCCGCCGGTCACGCCTA
>JAICRQ010000444.1 GCA_025966435.1 Anaerolineales bacterium
ACTTTAAGGGGCACAAGATAGCGGCCATCTTTGGGAAACAAGGAGGTCTGAAATTCGGTTTTACCGATCCGCACATGGACCGGAATCACGCCCCACCCATAGGTCACTAACCCGGAGATCGCTTTCAGATCGCGGCTCTCCTCTTCGGGAACCGTCACGAAGAAGAACGGGGCGGGACCTCTCCAGTAGAAAATCTTGCCGCTAAATTCGATGTTCATAGGCGATAGGCGTTCGTGAAGTGGGCTGTGCCAGGCGCCCTATTGTTTGGATTCCCGCTCCAGCCAGACGCGTACGTCTGGCTCGTGGTCGTCATGGAAGTGGTCAAAGAATTCACTGGCGGGGAAGCGTTGCCCGTTCACCCACACAAGGTAGTAAGAAGGCTCGACCGTTTCGATCTGGACGTCATCAGGTAAGCGCTCCAGGACGGTAAGGAGCTGCTGGTGGACTTGCTGCGTATCCTCCAGCACTTCACCGAGCGAGCGCCCGCGATCGGACTCATAGATCCACGCGTTGATTTCATCGTCCGCTTGGAGATGCGCGGGCCAGGGTGGGGGAGGTTCCGGTTGGCCGCGCTCTGCCGCCTCTAAGCGCGCGACCAGGTGGCGATGCCAGCCCGTCAGGTGCGCGACAATGTCCCTCATGGACCAGTTACCGTTCACATCCGGCTGCTCCATACGCGCGGGATCGATCTCCTCGAGAAATGTTTCCCATTGCTGATACTTTTCCTGCAGCCGATCCAGAAGTTCGGATTTCCTCATAAGTAACAACTCCTTTCGAAGTGTATACAATCACAGTCCCCTCTCGCTGTGCACTTTGCTGTGGCTTGATTTTAGCACGGGTGTTCTAGTTTGTTGAGGTGAATGACCGGAAACGGTGTGCGTATCGGCTGTACAGAAAACCGCTATTCTCTTACTTCCTGGCGATCACTTGTCGTTGATCTTGTAGTTTGCTCTGCAGCTCAACGATATTGACTCGCTGGACGGCGACATTATGCTTCACCGCCAGTGCCGCCGCCACCCCTGCAGCATGGCCGAGAATCATGTACTGCGGCTCCATCCGAATGGACGAGTAGGCGACATGCGAAGCAGATGCACAGACAGATACCAGTAAATTATCACACTCATGGTACTTTGGCACCAGGGAGCGGTAGGGGATTTCGTAGGAGTTGACGGGCACAGATAGATACCCCTCATTAAAGGTCTCGCCAACCAGGTTCGGAAAGTGGGGCACCCAGATCCAGACCCGTTGGATTTCACGAATGTCGATGTTGTAAGATCCAACTCCAATGGCGTCGTATTTCTCGCGCTGGTTTTCCAGGTCTGCCTGGGTCATGGTGTACTCGCCGCGCATGCGGCGCGCCTCACGGATATACAACTGATGTGGCCAATGGTCCGTGTCAACGAATTCATCCCGGCACAGACCCCACCGGTTCATCTCCGTGCGAAGAGGGTCAGGAACACTGGGATCGTTCGCCAGGAAGTACAGCAGTCCCTGTGTATAGTGGAGATGGCGATCCCAGATTGCTTGCCGCTGCGAATAATCCGCATCGGGATACTTCCAGCTGCTGCCATCCAGAAGATTGGTAGAGATCGGCCCGATGGAATTGACATCGATCTTGTCATTGGGCAGCCGCCCAGACAGGCTCATGAGCTTTCCCGCATCAAATTGGGACCCGGCTCTGAGCAAAAACCGCTTCAGCAGCTCAAACTGATTCGGATCGTAATTCACTGGTTTCGGGAAGGGGAGTCGGTTTTCAGGACGGTCCGTCAGACACAACCGGAAGCAATACGCCTGGACTCCGTGATCGGCTGCCCCCTCCCTGACCATCGGCCGCTCGTGAATCAACGGCAGGAGGGCGCCATCTTTGCCATTGACGAAGGGTGACACCGCGACCGAAAAGTTGTGTTTATCCGGGCGGATCGGCTGTCGCCCCGCCCAGCTTTCGCCGTATTGCTCGACGCTCTCACGACCAATTCCATAAGAGACCTTCGCCCGTGCGAGCAGATCTCCCTCGTAGCTGGCATCGATAAACACGTTCGCCGCGAAGGATTCGCGGCGTTCGGTCACAATGTTGTGAATGTGTTGCCCTTCTTTCTGCACGCGATCGAGCTTTGCATTAAAAAAGACGTCCACCCCGGCTTGTTTCAGCCATTCACGAAAGATTCGCTCGGCGAGATGAGGTTCGGGTCCGCGCAGGGACCAGTTTTCCGCGCCATAGTGGCGCGCAACACGTTCGTAAAACTCCAGCGCCAGACCACCGATCACAGCCGGGTTGCCATAATCCGTATGGCTCAATCCGCCGGAAACCATTCCCCCGACGTGACGCCCCGGTTCGACCAGGGCGACGCGTACGCCTTCCTGCGCGGCTGCGATTGCCGCGATCGCACCACCGGCAGTCCCACCATAGATGACCACATCGAAGCGATGTTCCATTCTGTTCTCTTGTCTCTTTATGCCAGTAAAAGATATTCATGGATCGCAGCAATCGCCTGACTTCTATTCTTGTAATGAATCGCATGAATCCCCAATGCTTTTGCGCCATGTACGTTTCTCTCCCGATCATCGAGGAATAGGGTTTCAGAAGCCTCGACTCCTAATTGCTCAAGCGCACGCTGAAAAATTTTGGGGTCAGGCTTACAAATGCCGACTTCCGACGAGAAAACGATCGCATCAAAGAGTGCCTCGCTGACCCATGGTTTTACTTTTTTCCTTGCCGTCGACTCGGCATCGCTGAGAATGCCCAACTTGTACTCTGATTTTAATTCACGGCAATAATCCAAAAAACCGGTATCCCATACCCCTGCCCAGTACTCTTCTTCGCACTGACTTCTTTCACTGAGCGAGAGACCCAATTGGTCTCTAATGGTTTCCCACATCTTTTCGCCTGTGATGTTCCCCAGTAATGCTTGAGCGCCCCATTCCGAGTTGTAGACAATCTCGTCGAATTCCTTTGGGCTCAACCCGCACCTCCCCGCCCAATTCGCGCTGAGAGGTGTTTCTTTTTCATGCCAGAGAACACCGCCGATATCAATGAGAATTGCTTTAATCTGAATCATGCTGAATGACTACACCTTTTGGAAAGAAACGCGTTCTCGTGACTCTGAGTAAGAACAAACAAAATGAAAATACGATATTCTTGCTCTATTCATAATAAAAAAGTTTACCATCTCGAATTCTTGCTGCAGATGTAAAGGGATGCAGTTGATTGGAAGTCATACTCATAATATGATAAACCTCCACATCTGTAGATTTTAGATAATCGGCTATTAATGCTCGATGACATCTCCACCAGACCGCTTCTGCACACATGATTGCCACTCGCTTGTTCTTTGCATATTCCAGCAGGATATCTATGCCTTTCAGAAATTCAGCCGTGCTCATGTGATCCGCATAGGCTTGGAATGATTTGTTCTTCCAGATCGTATTGATGGAATCTTTATTTTGTTTTCTTCTCCCTCCTAATTCCTTCACGTAGAGATAAAGAATGTCAGCAGAGGGTAGTGTGGTGGATAACGCATCCTGATTAAAGTGAGGATAT
>JAICRQ010000592.1 GCA_025966435.1 Anaerolineales bacterium
ATACCTGGTCATTGTAAACAAGCCCTCCGGGCTTTCCGTGCTGCCCGATGGTTGGGAAAAAGACTCCGAATACCTCGTCAAAATGCTGGAAGAGCAATTTGAAAAAATATTTATCGTCCATCGGCTCGATAAGATCACAAGTGGCGTGATGGTTTTCGCGCGGGATGCGGAAACACATCGCACGCTGAATCACCAGTTTGAAAGTCATGAGGCGCAGAAGACATATCACGCGATCATCGAGGGGAATCCCAGGTGGGAGGAGAAGATCGCGAAGCATCCACTGCGGGCAAATGTGGGGCACAAACACCGCACGATGGTGGATGACAAGAACGGGAAGCCTTCTGAGACGCGCTTCCGCGTCATTAAGCGCTATCAGGAAGCAGCGTTGATCGAAGCGAAACCCGTCACGGGGCGGACGCATCAGATCCGAGTGCACGCCTATGCTCTAGGACATCCGCTGGTAGAAGACTTTCTCTATGGTGCTAAAGATATGTATGGAATTTCACATCCGATGTTGCACGCGCAGTCGCTTTCCCTGATTCATCCAGCTACGAATGAACGAACGAAATTCTCTGCGCCGCGCCCCACTGATTTTGAAGAAGCGTTAAAGATTATCGGGGCGGATTACGGTCCGATCAGCGGTACTACGAAATTTTTCTAGCTTCCATGTAGAAACGTTTCTCTCGCGCCTCCCCCATCGAGAACGTCTTGCGCGGCAGGGCGCCATCGAGAATGACCGTTTTGAATAACTCAGATTTGCTCATGCCCGGCAGATAGAAGCCAGCGTTATCTGGCTGGCTGCCAAGTTTCACAGTCACATCGCCCCCGTGGACGTAATCAATTTTCTCCGCGCCGCCTTGCTGGAGGAAGTCATCGAGGAAGGTTTGAAGCGTGCCCACCGGCAGGTTCGATGAGGCATTCGTAATTTCCATCACACCAAACTCCTTCCCGCCTCCGACTAAGCCAATTACCTGCTTGTCACTTGCCTCTGAGTCTACAATATTGACCATATCCTGTGCGGTTGCAGCAGGTCGATACGTGAGGTCTTCCCCAAAAGTTTTTTCCAGTTCTGCAAAAAGGTCTTTCTTCAAACCGAACAGCACACGATGAATTGGTTCAAATGCAAGCCCTTCATCATGGACGTTCTCAATTTCGACCAGTGCATAACGGGCGGGGTGATCCATGCCAACCTGGGGCTTCATCTTTTCCCAGATGGCTTTTGCCGTCGCGAGAGAGTGATTGCCATCTCCCATCGCGAAGAGCAGGACGGGTTCGTCATTGCCAATTTCATACTTCGCCTCGAACGTTTCTGGTTTGGCGAGGTCTCGTAGTGCCTTAATGACCTGGTCTTCCAATTCCTGACCTACAGCATATCCCTCCAGGTGACCGCTGTCCAGCATAAGATCGAAATCGTATAACTTCTGGAATTTGGATTTTGCCGCGCCCAGTGGCTCGATCACTGTGCGGTTCGGATCGTCAATTAGCACGAGGATGTGAGGCAATTCGAGCAGTGCCCCTTCGCGAATCTTAATGCGTGGAGGCAGGCGATCCACGATGGTTCCCTCGGTGGCGCGGATCAGGCTCGACGATCCTTTGGTGTAATCGTACGCTTCCAAATCCAGGCAGAGAATAACCCCTTTGCGCCTCTTGCCGTCCACGGTCCGTTCCACGTAAATAAGTCCTTCATGTGGTTGGAGGATACCTTCGTCCATGTATTTCTGCATCGTCTCTTGAATACTTTTTATACGCTCGTCACCGCCCGGTTGTTCAAGATAGACCTCCGGGAACGTCAGATTTAGCGTGGACGGCGCATCGCCGACAATGGCTTCCACTTCCTTCCAGTATTCAGGTTCGGATGTAAACTGGTCGCAGGCGATGACTGCCCATTTGGTGAGGTCCGTACCTGGTTTGGGGAGATAAACTTGCGGGATTTGAATGCCGATCTCGTGAATGATCTTCATGACGCCTCCGAAGCCTTTTATTTCCTAAGTTTAACACTTCTGAGCCGAGCTCATCAGGATTTTCGCTGGCAACCGCGGGCGAATGATTCTTGATGATTAATCTCACAAAAAGATATAATGAACCTCGCAGATATTTTTATCGAATTTCGTTCCCGCGCTTTGTGCGGGTGTGTAAATCTATCATACAGGAGTGCATTCCATGTCCAACCCCAAGCGCGTCTTCAATTTCAACGCCGGTCCTGCCGTTCTGCCGCTCGAAGTCCTGGAAACGGCGCAAGCCGAGCTGCTCGATTTCAAAGGCACTG
>JAICRQ010000246.1 GCA_025966435.1 Anaerolineales bacterium
CAACGATATGCTGGCAATCGGAGTCATGCAGACTCTTCAACAGGCGAATGTACGCATCCCCGAAGATATCTCGGTGACTGGGTTTGATGATCTTCCGCTCGCAGAGTTTACATATCCTGCTCTGACTACGTACTGCCAGCCCAGCTGGGAACTCGGGCAAATGGCTGCCAGGGTTGCCTTGCACCTGCTGGGTGAAAACGTAGATGAGCCACTTGCGTCTGAGCCAGTCATTACGATGCGCGGCCGGTTAATTGTACGGCGGTCAACGGCTCCTCCTGCTGTGTCCTAACGAATTAGCATTCAATTCTTAGACTTCACCCTACATATCACATTCCTAAATCGAGGTAGAGAATACGAAAAGGAGGTGAGTGACGAGAAAACGTAGAGTCGAGATAGGTGTCCGTTCGATCCAACCACATTCATCAAGGAGATAAGGAGAAGATTCCATGTTCGCTAAAAAAATGTATTTGGTCATAGTCAGTATCGCCATTGTGGCACTTGTAGCGGCTTGTGCTGCCCCAGCTGCCCAGCCGACTGAGCCCCCTGCGTCCGGCGACGACAACATCACAATTGGTGTGACCATGAAGTTTGACGATCTCTGGCTGACAACGCTCCGGGATGCCATGAGCGAGTATGCCGCGACCCAACCCGGCGTAGAACTGGTCATGGTGGATTCCAAGGAAGATGTGGCAACGCAGCTGGGACAGGTAGAAAACTTCGTAGCACAGAATGTAGACGCGATCATCGTCATCGCTGCCAACACGGATGCCGCCGATCCCATGACGAAAGCTGCTCAGGATGCAGGCATTCCCCTGGTGTACGTCAACCGTCTCCCTTCGAACTTGCCGGAAGGAATATCATATGTCGGCTCTGAGTCCATTCAGGCTGGAATCATGCAGGCGGAATGGCTTGCCGAGCAACTGGGCGGCAAGGGCAATGTCGTCATCATGAATGGAGATTTGGCTCAGGAAGCTGCCCAGAAGCGCACCGAAGGCGAAAAACAGGTGTTTGCCAAATATCCGGATATTACGATCATCAGAGAGGATACCGGCAACTGGAGCCGTGACCAGGGCTTGGCTCTGATGGAGAACTGGCTTGCCTCCGGCGACCAGATCGACGCCGTCGCTGCAAATAATGACGAAATGGCGATCGGCGCCCTTCAGGCTATTGAAGCTGCGGGCAAATTGGGCGAGATCCTGGTTGGTGGTGTGGATGCCTCTCCCGATGCTTTACAGGAGATGGACAAAGGACGGCTCGATGTTACCGTCTTCCAGAATGCGAAAGGGCAAGGGGAAGGTGGTATTCAAGTGGCCATCGCACTGGCAAAAGGCGAATCGGTTGAACAATTCACTTGGATTCCCTTCGAACTGGTGACACCCGAGAATTACAAAAACTATATGAACTAGCCAGTCGGTAAGATAGCGGGATGGTGGCATTGTTTCACCATCCCGCTATTCCCAGGAGCAAAGAGTATGGGCGAGAATGATATTCTTCTGATGGAGAACATCTCAAAATCATTCCCAGGAGTCAAAGCGTTGAGCGACGTAAATTTGACCATCCGCAAGGGAACGATCCATGCGTTGATGGGAGAAAATGGCGCGGGGAAGTCCACCTTAATGAAGATTCTCGATGGCATCTACACGCCAGACAGCGGTCAAATCATGTTTGAGGGACAGCCTGTTACGATAGACAATACTCATGCTGCGCTCAAGCTGGGGATCTCAATGATTCATCAGGAGCTTTCGCCGATCCCTTATATGACTGTCGCAGAGAATATCTTCCTTGGTCGAGAGCCACTGGGTCGATTTGGCCTGATTGACAAGCGCAAGTTGAATGCTGACACTATTGCCCTGCTCCAGAGACTCGAGATTGATATTGATCCAGAGAGTAGGATGAAAGACTTGAGCGTCGCCAACACGCAGATGGTTGAAATTGCCAAGGCAATCTCTTACGACTCCAGTTTGATCATCATGGATGAGCCAACCTCTGCCATCACGGAACGCGAGGTGGCTCACCTTTTCAGAATGATTCGCTCTCTCAAAGCAAAGGGCGTCACCATTATTTACATCACCCACAAAATGGATGAAGTTTTCCAGATTGCTGACGATATTACCGTGTTGAGAGATGGAAAACATGTTGCCACGGTTCCTGCCTCGCAAACGAATAAATATAAGTTAATTACCATGATGGTAGGGCGTGAACTGACCGAAATGTTTCCCAAAGAGGTAGCTCCTATCGGAGAAACTATTTTGTCTGTGCGCAATTTGACCCGTGCCGGAATTGTAGAGGATGTCAGTTTTGATTTGCGGCGTGGCGAGATATTAGGTATCGCTGGCTTGATGGGGGCGGGACGAACGGAGGTGATCGAAGCGATCTTCGGTATTCATAAAAGAGATGGGGGGGAGATCACGATCAAAGGCAAGAAGACTCAAATTAACACACCTGCGGATGCAATTAAGAACGGAATGGCACTTCTGACAGAAGACAGAAAGCTGACGGGGATTATGGGCGTGTTGCCTGTACGAGACAATATGATGATCGCCAGCTTGCCTAAATATGAAAAAAGAGGATTCTTAAATGGACGGCTCATGGAATCAACCTATAAGCAGGAAAAGAGTCGTTTGGATATCAAGAGCCCCAGTATGCATCAGCTCATAAAGCTATTATCTGGAGGCAATCAACAGAAGGTGTTGGTTTCCCGGTGGCTGTTGACCGCGCCCGATATTCTTATTTTGGATGAGCCGACAAGGGGAATCGATGTAGGCGCTAAGGCGGAAATCCACAGGTTGATGTGCAAGCTGGCACAGGACGGCAAAGCAATTATTATGATTTCTTCAGAGCTTCCGGAAATTCTGGGTATGAGCGATCGCATCCTCGTGATGCACGAAGGCAAAGTTGGAGGCATCTTTGAACGTAAAGAGGCTACACAGGAGTCTATTATGCAGGCTGCTACTGGCCACGGTCTGGATGCCCAGATACAACAAGAGAACGTGAACGCATAAACGCTGGATGTGGAAGGAGAGCAATCATGGCAAGTACGACGACCTCACCAGTATCAGATAGAACCTTCAACCGTGAATGGTTGAATGCTTTTGTCAGGAAATATGCCATCGTATTAATTTTTATAGCCATGTTTATAGCAATGACATTCCTCACGGATGCATTTCTACAACCTAGAAATCTTGTTAACGTCGTCCGTCAGATTTCTGTTGTGGGCCTGATTGCTATTGGCGTCACAATGGTCATCATCACGACAGGGATTGATCTTTCGTCGGGCTCTGTGCTGGCCTTGGCAGCTGTAGTCGCCGCCAGCCTGGCACAGCAGCCAGACTGGCATGATGCCAAATACCCGGGCCTGGTACTTCCTTTGATCATGCCAATCCTTGCTGCCCTGGTGATTGGCGTCCTGTGTGGGGCAATCAACGGCTGGCTGATTGCAAGGTTTCTAATCCCGCCCTTTATTGCCACCTTGGGCATGATGACAGTCGCCCGTGGCTTTGCGCTGATCTACTCCAACAGACCGGTGAGCGGGTTGACGGATACCTATAACTTCATCGGCCAGGGCGAGCTTTTCAAAGTCTTTCCTATTCCCGGGCAGCCTCCTCTGGGCATTCCCATTCCCGTGATTATTCTCGCGGTGGTGGCAATTGGAGCGCACATCCTGCTCAACAGTACACGCTTCGGCAGGCACATTTACGCCATCGGCGGGAACGAGCAAGCCGCCTTGATCTCTGGCTTGAACGTGGGACGAATCAAGATCGGCGTGTATACCATTGCCGGGCTTCTCTCTGGTTTAGCGGGGCTGGTGCTTTCCTCTCGCATTGGCTCCGGGCAACCCGGGTTGGCGGTTGGGATTGAGTTGGATGCAATTGCTGCAGCAGTCATCGGCGGCACAAGTCTATCGGGAGGGATTGGCACGATTTGGGGCACGATCATCGGTGCGTTGATCATTGGCGTGCTCAATAACGGTCTTGACCTTCTGAATGTATCCGCCTACTGGCAGACCATTGTCAAAGGGTCAATCATCGTCGTGGCCGTCATTGTCGATGAGCGCAAGAACCGCTAATTTCCGCCGGGATAACAGGGAAACGCACGTGGAAAATAGTCAGACCTTCACCTGCCTACACATATCAATGTCTACTTTTAAGTTTGGCGTTTTAAGGAACTCGCGAAAGGAATTTTCCCATGGAAGCAACTACAAAATATGAACCGCTGGCCGATGTGCGGAAAGAATTGAAAGTAAAATGGGTGCGCCCAAAGATTGATCAAGAAAAGCTGCGTGAGCTAAATAAGCGCAATGATATGCAGGGCTGGATTCAATCTTTAGGTCATCTTGGTATTTGGGTGGTGACGGGAGCATTCGTTTACTATTTTTGGGCACATGAAATTTGGTTTGCTTTCCTGGTAGCGCTGTTCCTTCATGGCACGGTTGCTAGCTTCTTTGTAGGCACAGCGCCGCATGAACTGGGGCATGGGACGGTGTTCAAAACCAAGAGTCTCAACCAGGTATTCCTGTATATCTACAGTTGTTTGGGCTGGTGGGATCAATTCGATTATGCCGCCAGCCATACCTATCATCATCGTTACACACTTCACCCGCAAGGAGACCGCGAAAACCTGCTACCCATCTCCCCGCTGGTTGGACCGTTCTTTTTAGTGCAACTGCTTACTATTAACTTGCTCACCCAGCCAGGACGCACCTTTGGCAAAGGAGGGCTGATTTCAACCATTTACCATACCATTTTGGGGGCCTTCGGTCGCGTCGGGTCAACGGACATTCCAAGCCAGGAGTGGCTTGAAGCTTTACATGAGGATCAACCTGACCAGTATAAAAACACCATTTGGTGGGATCGTGTTCTTTTGTTGTTCCACGGTACCGTCATCCTTGCTTCGTTCTTGAGCGGCTACTGGGTCTTTGCGTTTATCATTTCGTTTTCACCGTTCATTGGCAACTGGGGCTCCTATGCGCTCGGCATGACCCAGCATTGTGGCTTAAAAGAGAACGACAATGATTTTCGCAAAGCCACGCGGTCGGTCAAGGTGAATCCATTGGCTGAGTTTTTGTACTGGCGTATGAATTGGCACACGGAACATCATATGTTTGCCGGTATACCATGCTATAACCTAAAAAAGCTGTACCGTGAGATTGCCGATCAGATGCCTGAACCGCGCACCCTTGTCGAAGCCTGGAAGGAAATGCGGGATACTTGGGCGAAGCAACAGGAAGACCCTGATTATTACTTTGACACACCGGTTCCACCGGTTGCTGAGTCCAAAAGGGCGCGCCCTAGAGATGAAGATTTAGAAGGTTCGATTGGGGATTTGGCACCAAAAGGATTGATGTAGAACATATGGCACAACCACTTAACTACGCAGTTTTTGGGGTTGGGCGCATCGGTCGCGTTCATGCCGCCATCGTTGCAGAACAGGGACACTCGATTGCAGCCATCGGTGATGAGGCAGACGGGGCAATTGACTTGGCACGACACCTGTTGAATCTGCCGTCCGTACCGGCTTTCAAGAGTCCGCAAACTATGATCGAGGCAATGGGTGAGGCGATTGACGCGGTGATTATCGCCTCACATACCAAAGATCATGCACGGCACGCTTTGCCGTTTGTCCAAGCGGGTATACCGATCTATCTCGAAAAGCCACTGACCGATGGATTGGAAGAGGCGTTTGATTTTGTGGAGAGTATCGGCCGTTCCAACTCCCTGCTCCAAATCGGCCTGCAGCGTCGTTACGACCCCGCATTACTATATACGAAGAAACTGCTTTCAGAAAGGCTGATTGGCGAA